>NZ_JBEZXZ010000157.1:0-20807 GCF_040638275.1 Actinoplanes sp. NPDC026623
GACCGCCGGGCTCGTCCAGCAGGACGGCCGGTGGGGCCCGGCGCTCGACCCGGCGGCCTTCGGCGTCGGCCGGCCCGACATGCCCCGGCTGCTGGCCGGGTGCCCGGCACCGGTGGTCCTGGCGCGCGGCGCCGGCGATCCGATGAACACCGACCAGCAACTGGCCGCGCTGGGCGTCCCGGTGGTCACCCTGCCCGGCGTCGGGCACAGCGCGCACGTGCAGAGCCCCGAGCTCGTGTTCCCGCTCCTCGCGGCCGGCCTCGGTCGGTGAGCGGGATGAGCAGGGTAGTGCCCGACGCCCGCTATTCGCCCCGGAACACCGGGGGGCGTCGCTGCAGGCTCGCCTCGATGCCCTCGACGCTGTCGCGGGTCGTCCACAGCTCCCGCTGTTCGGCCAGTTCGTGCTCCAGCGCCTGCCGGATCCGGGCCGCCAGGCCGCCGCGCAGCGTCTGCCGGATGGACCGCACCGCCAGCGGCGCGGACCCGGCGATCTGCAGCGCCAGCTGCCGGGCGGTCTCCCGCACCCGTCCCGGCTCCGCGAGCCGGTCGGCGAGACCGACGCGCACGGCCTCCTCGCCGCCGACCCGCCGCGCGGTCAGCAGCATGTCCGTCGCGACCTGCCGGCCCACCAGCTCCGGCAGCGTGACGCTCAGGCCGAAGCCCTGGTGGAAGCCGAGCCGCGCGAAGTTCGCCACGAACCGCGTCGAGGCCTCCGCGACCCGGAAGTCGGCGGCGCACGCCAGGCCCAGCCCGCCACCCACGGCGCTGCCCTGCACCGCGGCGATCATCGGGGTCCGCACGTCGAGCAGCCGGGCCGCGCCCCGGTACAGACCCTCGGCCGCGGCGGCCCGGTCGCGGACGAAATCGCCCTCGCCGAGATCCGCGCCGGCGCAGAAGTGCTTGCCCTCCGAGGCCAGGATGATCACCCGGCAGGCGGGGTCGTCGTCCAGGGCCAGCGCGGCGTCGACGATCCGGGCCAGCAGCGCCTCGTTGACGTGGTTCGCCGGCGGCCGGCGCATTTCCAGCACGGCCACACCGCCGGCGACGGTGACCGATAGATCGGTGCTGGTTTCCAAACCCACTGCATGCCTCCGCGAGCAACGACGACTTGTCACGACACCCTGTCACGGGCGCCTCGGAGCTCAAGGCCGCGCGTACTCGGCGTCGCAGATGATGGTGGCACCGTAACCGTGAACCCGGTTCTGGATGACCTGAAGCTGGTCGACGCCGGGCAGGTGCCGCACCTTGGTGTAACCCGCGCAGTCGAAGAAGCGGCCCTTCGTCTCGAGGTTGAACGACTCGGGCATGCTCGACTCGTTGGCATCCTTGAGCACATCGGGCCGGTCCTTCATCATTTCCTGGAAGCGCCGCCAGGCCGAGGCCCGATCCCTGAACTCCACCTCGCCGGTGGGTTCGAAGGCCGGAAGCGCCTCCTTGATCGCGGCCTTCTGCTCGGCCGTGGCATCACTGTCGAGGTAGACGGTCACGGCGAAGTGGTGCATGGGCTGACCCGGCACGCCGGTGACGAGGAGAACGCCGGTCGCCGCGGCGGCCCCGACCAGCATCAGGCACAGGGCGCCGGCGGCGAGCAGCGACCGCCTGCGCCGGGCGGACGGCTTCGCGGGCGCCGGCACCGCGCTCTCCTCGGGCGCGGGAACATTCTCGGGGTTGGTCACGGCTGGGGACCCTAACAGCGGCTAGGCCCTGGGGATGGCCCGGGTGTTGTACAGATAGCGGCCGTCCTGCAGGAACGTGATCAGCGGGTGCACGCCCTCCTCCTTCTCCACGCCGATGAACACGTCGTGGGAGGCGCCCTGGGGCCGGGCGGCGTTCAGCAGGACCCACCGCGTCGTCGTCGGCTCGGCGCCGGCCTCCAGGGGTGTGTGCGTGACCTCCAGGCCGCCGTCCGCCGGCCTCACCTCGTATGCGTCCGCGGGCGACGAGTAGCGGCCGGCGAGCGGCTCGGCCGGGACCGGGCTCGCCGGGGGTGTCGGGCGGGCCGGCAGCTCCACCCCGGCGGTGGCCGCCAGCACCGCCTCCAGCACCTCGTCGATGAGGGCGCGCGCGTCGCCGCCGTTCGTCGTGATCGCCACCACCACGTCCCGGCCCGGCAGCACCCGCCAGCACGCGCGCTGGCCCGGCAGGCCGCCGTCGTGGCCCACCGCCGGCACGCCGTCCCAGTCGAAGAGCATCAGGCCGAGACCCCACGCGTACGCCGCCCGGGCGCCCATGTCCGGCAGGGCGACCTGGGGCTCGCGCATCGCCGCGAACGCGCCGGGCGGCAGGATCCGGGTGCCGTCCTCGCCGACGCCGTCGGCCAGGAACATGCGGCCGAACCGGACCAGCTCGCGCATCGCCGCGCTCGCGATCGAGCCGGCCGGGGAGTTGGATCGGGGCTGTTCCCAGCGCGGGAGCACCGTCCGCCCGGCGCCGGCGTGCCCGGCCGCGGCCCGGAACAGGACGGCCTCCTCCGCGTGCAGCGCCATGTGGGTGACGCCCAGCGGCTCGATCACGTGCCTGCGCAGGGCCGACTCCCAGGTGCCGCCGCGCAGCCTCGCGATCAGGGCTCCGAGCACCACGTAGCCGGAGTTGCAGTAGGAGAACAGCGCGCCGGGCGGGGACACCTGCCGCGCGTTCGCCCGCATGAACTCGACAAGCCTGCCGACCGCGTCGTCGCCGCGGCCGGTGTCCTCGAACACGTCGCCGTCGAAGCCGCCGGTGTGCGAGAGCAACTGCCGGACGGTGACCGCCTCGGACGCGGCCGGGTCGAGCACCCCGAACTCCGGCAGGTAGCGGCGCACCGGCGCGTCCAGCTCGACCAGGCCCTCGCCGGCCAGCTGCATGATCAGGGCGGCGGTCCACACCTTGGTCACCGACGCGATCCGGAAGAGGCTGTCGGGGGTGGCCTCGACGCCGGTGTTGCGGTTGACCACCCCGGTGGCCGCCTCGGCGAGCCCGCCCGCGGCACCGACGGCGACCGCCGCCCCGGGCACCCCGTGCCGCTCGGCGGCCTCGTCGATCCACGCCTGGAGTTCCGGGAGCAGCGCCATGCAATCGACCGTACCCGCCGGGCAGGCCCGGCGAATCTCCTGTGGACACCTACCAGGGTGCCGCCGCGAATCGCTCCAGGCAGACCCGGCGATCATCGGGATCGGCGATCGCCTCGATGAGGCGGGTCGCCTCGGCCCTCAGCCCTTCCGCGCCGGGGTCGCCGGACCGGGAAGCGACCCGGGCGAGGGCCTCGGCGGCGAACGCGCGGTCCCAGTCGGCGAACGCGGCCGGGTGCGCCTCGATCAGCTCGGCGTACCGGGCCGCGTGCCGTCCGGCCACCTCCAGCAGGCCGATGGCCACCGCCACGCCGGCGATCATGTACTCGCCCCGGCCGTGATTCGCGACCGTGCCGACCTGCATCCAGTGATAGGTGGAAGCGTAGGCCGCGTACAGCGCCCTCTCCCGTTCGATCAGCGGGCTTTCCTCGGAGAGGCCGCCGCTCAGCACGTCCCAGGTGCCGTTGTTCAACTCGACGCCGAACCACCGGTGCAGGTCGCCGCCGCCACTCTGCTGGGCGACGACGGCCTCGACGAGATCGCGCCAGCCCGCGAAGTCATGCTCGCGCGCGATCACCAGCTGGGCATCCCGCAGCGTGATCTCGGCGGGCGCCTCCGGGCGCACGGCCCGGACCCGGGCCACGGCGGCCGGGCTGCCGCCCGCGTACGCCCGGCGCAACTCCTTGGCCCGCACGCGAAGCTGGCTGGTGTCGGCGTGATCGGGCAGTTTGCTGACGCTCATGGGTCTCTCCATCGTCACCCGGGCCCGCTGCGAACCGGGCGCGACTGGAAACGCGCATGGCGACGCACGATGGTGAGGAATCCAGGTGCACTCGGTGCTTGCCGCGGACGGGAGGCGCCCTGGTACGCGCTGCGCCCACCATACACACCGGCGGCAGCCACGCGGCGGGTCCGGTCGCCCTGCTGGGCCGGCTCATGGTGCCGAGGCGCGGAGCAGGGCGCGGCTGATCCGGCCGAACTCGGTGGCGTCCCTGGTCGCGTACAACTGGGCCGGGCGGCCCTGGACGTCGGCCCACAACAGATGCGACGGCGGGCGCAGCCGGGCCCGGAGGACGGCGAGCGCGGACGGCAGCGCCACCAGGACGGCGAGCATCGCCAGGGTCATCGGCAGCGGCAGGCGGGGTCCGGCCGCGAGGACGACGGGCAGCGACATCGCCGCGGTTGCGGCGGCCCGCCGGGCGGCGGCCTCGACGCCGCGTACCGGATGGTGCTGGAGGACCCGGAGCCCGCCGGCGCGCGGGCCGAGGACCGGGGCCGGCTCGCGCAGCTGCCCGCCGACACCGCCGCCTTCACCGGCCGCCGCGCCGAACTGGCACACCTGCTCGACCTCGCGGCTGACACCGCGGCCCCGAGGGCGGGCGGGGTGGTGATGATCTGCGCCGTGGACGGCATGGGCGGCATCGGCAAGACCACCCTCGCGGTGCACGCCGCGCACCGGCTCGCCGACCGGTATCCCGACGGCTGCCTCTTCCTCAACCTGCACGGCTTCACCCGGGCCATCGACCCGGTCGAGCCCGGGCCGGCACTCGAGCGGCTGCGCGCCCTCGGCGTACCGCCCACGTCGCTCTGGCCGGGGGCGACCACGAGGGCGCCCGCCGGCACTGGGAGCGGGCGCTGAGCCTCTACACCGACCTCGAGGTCCCGCAGGCCGGCGAGATCCGCGCCGAGCTGCACCGGGCACGCCTCGTCACCTGAGCACCAGCCGCCGGATCACCGGCGCGGCGTCGCCGGTCAGCGACAGCACGACCCGGGTCCGTCGCCGGGCGGTGGCGTCCTCGACGATCCGGCCGTCCGGTTCGACCCGGAGCCCGAGCATCGGCGCGTCGAGGGGCCGCAGGTCGCCGGTGGCGATGCCCGCGGCGAGCGGGTCGTGCAGCGGCACCCGGCGCTCGCCGAGCCGGGCCTCGTAATGGTCGAGGTACGTGATCAGCATCGCGGCCAGCGCCGCGGTCAGCGGGGTGCCGCGGTCCGCCAGCGCGGCCCGGTCGTGCTCGCCGAAGCGGTGCCGCATGGTGACGTCCAGCGGCACGAGCGTCACCGGCCAGGCGGCGTCGAGCACCTCGGCGGCGGCGGTGGGATCGTTGGCGATGTTGGCCTCGGCGTGCCCGGTGATGTTGCCGGGCACCCGGACCGCCCCGCCCATGACGGTCACGTCGCGCACCAGCGCGGCGAGTTCCGGCTCCCGGCGCAGCGCCGCCGCGAGGTTGGTCATCGGGCCGGTGGCGACGACCCGCAGCTCGCCGGGGTGCCGGCGGGCCGCCTCGATCAGCAGGTCGGCGGCGGTGCCGGGGGCCGGCTCCCGGGGCGCGCGCGGAAGCTCGACTCCGCCGATGCCGTTGCCGCCGTGTATCCGGGTCGCGCCGCCGGCGTAGCGCCCGCCGAGCGGGTGGTGCGCGCCGGCCGCGACCGGTATGTCGTCGCGGCCGGCCAGCGCGAGCAGGTCGAGGGTGTTGCGCGCCGCCTGCCCGGCCGCGGTGTTGCCGCTGACGGTGCCGACGGCGGTGAGCTCGACGCCCGGGTGCCCGAGCAGCAGCGCGAGGGCGAGTGCGTCGTCGATCCCGGTGTCGCAGTCGAGATGGAACGGGGTCACCCGACGATGATGGCGGGCCGCGGCCGCCGCCGCCACCGGGATCAGCCCGGCGCGGACAGCTCGTTGTAGCCGGGTGCCCGTTGCTGGCCGGAGAGGTCGCCGATCGCCGCCATGATGGCGTCGGTGGCGTCGCGGCGGGCCCGGCCCGCGCCGGCCGCCGGCGCCGCGAACCGCAGCGGCGCCCCGAACCGCACGGTCACCCGCCCGGGCCGGGGCAGCCGGGCGCCGACCGGCTGGATCCGCTCGGTGCCGAGCACGGCGACCGGCACCACGGGGGCACCGGAGGCGAGCGCGAGCCAGGCCACCCCGGTGCGGCCGCGGTAGAGCCGGCCGTCGCGCGAGCGGCTGCCCTCGGGGTGGATGCCGAACGCCCGCCCGTCGCGCAGCACCGCCAGGGCCGTCTCGAGCGCCGCCTGCGCGGCCCGGTGCGCCCCGCGCGGCACGGAGATGGCGCCGACGCCCAGCAGCGTGGTGCGCAGCAGCCGGCCCCTCAGGCCGGGCCGGGTGAAGTATTCCTCCTTGGCCAGGAACGCCACCGGGCGCGGCGACACCAGCGGGATGAGGAAGCTGTCGATGACCGACAGGTGGTTGGCGGCCAGGATCACCGGACCGTGGCCCGGCACGTGCTCGCGGCCCTCGACGGTGGGCCGGAACGCCAGCCGTGACAGCGGCACCAGCATCGCCCGGGCGACCTGCGGCAGCATCTCAGCGCTCCACGTAGGAGTCGATCGCCGCGCGCAGCAGCGGGCCGGGGTCGTCGGTGTCGACGGTCATCTGCAGGCTGCCCCAGAGCCAGAGCTGGGCGAGACCGTGCAGGTTGGCCCACAGGGCCCCGGCCACCACGGTCGCGTCGTCCGTGCCGGGCCGCGCCCGGCCGACCAGATCCACCAGTACGGCGAAGAGCGGCTTGGTGGCGGCGCGCAGCCCCTCGTGGTTTCCCCGCAGCAGGTCGTGCCGGAACATCAGCTCGAACATGCCCCGCTCGGTGCGGGCGAAGTCCAGATAGAGCCGTCCGAGCGCGAGCAGCCCGGCGTGCGGGTCGCCGGCGTGATCGAGCGCGCCGATCTGGCTGCTCAGGCGCTCGTAGCCGACCCGGGCGACGGCGGCCAGCAGGTCCCGGTGGGTGGGGAAGTAGCGCCGCGGCGCGCCGTGTGACACCCCGGCGCGGCGCGCGATCTCCCGCAGCGACAGCGCCCCGGTGCCCTCCGCGGTGACCAGCGCGACGCCGGTCTCGACGAGACGGGTGCGAAGTTCGTCCGGCATGGACACTGTCTACCAGCGTCCGTAGACAGTGTCTACCCGTCGCCCTCGGGGATCGGCGGCGCCCAGTGCGGCCGGGGGATCAGGCAGAACGGATGCCCGGCCGGGTCGGCGAAGACGTCCGTACCGGACAGCGGGGTCGCGCCGAGGCCGAGCACCGCCGCGCGGGCGGCGGCGACGTCCTCGACCATCACGTCGAGGTGGATCTGCTGGGGCAGCGCCGGGTCCGGCCAGGACGGCGGCCGGTGGTCCGGTGCGCGCTGGAAGGCCAGCCCGGACGCCCGGTCGCTGGTGGAGACGACGGCGAAGTCCTCGTCCCGGTACGTGATCGGGTTGCCGAGCAGCCGGCTGTAGAACCGGGCCAGCGTCAGGGGATCGGGGCAGTCGAAGATCACGTGGTGCATTCGTCCGATTGGCATGGGTCCTCCGGTGTCCTGGGGGATGGGCATGTCGAGAACGGCGGGCCCGGCACGACCCACGGGTATGACGAAGTTCCTGCTGATCCAGCACCACGTCGCCATGGGCGCGTGGACGCCCGCCGACGTCCGGCGTCACTACGACTACCAGACGTCGCTGGACGCCGAGCTCGCGGCGGCCGGGGAGTTGGTGGAGACGCAGGGTCTGTCGGGCCTGGCACGGCTGGTGACCAGCGACGGAAGGGCCGGCGACGACGCGGCGTGCGGCGCCGCCGCGGGCGGGATGCCGCTGCTGGCCGGGTACCGGATCGTCGACGTGGAGTCGGAGGAGCGCGCCCTGCGGATCGCGGCCCGGGCGTCGGCGGCGCCCGGGCCGGGCGGGGTGCCGCTGCGCCAGCCGATCGACGTCAGGCGGCTCCTCACCCCGTGAGAGCGCTTTCTCGGCGTAACCGGTTCCGTCGGTCCATTTCGGGGCTCTGGCGCGAGAAAGCGCTCTCTCGCCGCAGATCCTTTCGTCATCCTTAAGTCGATCGATGTCTGCTTGACCGGGTCTCGTCCGCCGCGCTTAAGTTTCATAACTGTTAATTCCCTTTCCGGTTATCGTCCCCACCCGGAGTCCGTCATGCGCAGATCCCCCAGCCGTGCGCTGCTCGCAACCGGCCTCGCCGTCCTCGCCGTCCTCGCGACGGCCGGCGTCAGCCTCGCCGCCCGCGCCGCAACGGCCACCCCAGCCGTCACCGCCGCCGCCGTCTTCAACCATCCCGGCGTTCTGCTCAGCCGCGCCCAGCTCGACTTCGTCAAGGGCAGGGTCGCGGCGCAGGCGCAGCCCTGGACGAACGCCTACAACCAGATGATGGCCAGCAGGTACGCCTCGCTGTCGCGTACGCCGCTGCCGCGGGCGACCGTCGAGTGCGGCTCCTACTCCAACCCGAACTACGGCTGCACCGACGAGCGCGAGGACGCCATCGCGGCGTACACCGACGCGCTGGCCTGGTACATCACCGGCAACCAGGCGTACGCGACCAAGGCGATCGCGATCATGGATGCCTGGTCCGCCACCATCAGGAACCACACCAACAGCAACGCGCCGCTGCAGACGGCGTGGGCCGGCTCGGTGTGGCCGCGGGCCGCCGAGATCATCAGGTACACCTACCCGAGCTGGCCGGCGCAGGAGCGCTTCGCCACCATGCTGCGCACCGTCTACCTGCCCGTGGTCCTCCCCGGCATCCACAGCAACGGCAACTGGGAGCTGTCGATGATGGAGGCCGCCGTCGGCATCTCCGTCTTCCTCGACGACCGGGCCGCCTACGACCGGGCCATCGCCCGCTTCCGGCTGCGCGCCGCCTCCTACATCTACATCGCCGCCGACGGCTCCCAGCCGAAGTACCCGCCGGCCGGCGGCATCGACACCCGCGCCGAGCTGATCAGCTACTGGCAGGGTCAGAGCACCTTCGTCGACGGCCTGTCCCAGGAGACCTGCCGCGACTTCACCCACACCGGCTACGGCATCTCCGCGATCGCGCACGTCGCCGAGACGAGCCGCATCCAGGGCGGCGACCTGTACCCCGAACTTCAGGACCGGCTGCGGCACGCGCTCGGCTTCCACACCAAGTTCGAGAACGGCGTCGCGGTGCCCTCGAACATCTGCGGCGGGACCGTCGCCAAGGGCCTCGGGCCGATCACCGAGGTCGGCTTCAACGCGCTGCACAACCGCCTGGGCATCGCGATGGCCAACACCGAGTCCTACACCGTCGCCCACCGCCCGCAGGGCAGCAACAACCTCTTCGTCGCCTGGGAGACCCTGACCCACGCCGACAACCCCGCCTGAGCCGACCCGCCGCGGACAACCCATGCACGTTCGTCGCATGATCCCCACCCGTACCCGAAGGGCCCCCATGAATCCCCCCGAAAGGCGTCGCACCCGCGCGGCGCTCGTCTGCACCCTGGTCCTTGCGGCGCTCGGCGTCGTCGGCGTCGCCACGAATGCCATGGCGGCCGCCACCGGCACCGTGGTCAGCTCGGCCAACGGCAAGTGCCTCGACGTCACCAACGGCTCGACCGCCAACGGCAACCTGCCGCAGATGTGGACCTGCGCCGCCGGACCCAACCAGAGCTGGACGTACGGCGACGACCTGTCGCTCAGGGGACTGGGCAAGTGCCTCGACGTGGCGAACGGCGCCACCACCGACGGCGCCGTCGTGCACCTGTGGGACTGCTACGCCGGGCTGACCAGCCAGCAGTGGACGTACACGGCCGGGCACGACCTGGTCAACGTCAAGGCGAACAAGTGCCTCGACATCAAGGACAACAACCTCGCCGACGGCGCCAAGCTCCAGCTCTGGACCTGCGGCGGCGGCGCCAACCAGAAGTGGACGGTCTCCGGCGGTACGCCGCCGACCACCCCGCCGGTGACGCCGACGACCGTGCCGCCGGGCAGCGGCAACCCCGACCTCGGCCCGAACGTGTCGATCTTCGACCCGTCGATGTCGCAGTCGAGCATCCAGAACCGGCTCAACACGGTCTTCAACCAGCAGGTACGCAACCAGTTCGGCAGCGCGCGGTACGCCCTGCTGTTCAAGCCGGGCTCGTACAACGTCGACGCGAACGTCGGCTTCTTCACCCAGGTGGCGGGGCTCGGCCTGACCCCGGACGCGGTGAACATCAACGGCGCCGTGCACGCCGAGGCGGACTGGTGGCCGGACGGCTCGCAGAACGCCACCCAGAACTTCTGGCGCTCGGCCGAGGGCCTCTCGGTGACCCCGGCCGGCGGGCTCGACCGGTGGGCGGTGTCGCAGGCGGCGCCGTACCGGCGCATGCACGTCCGCGGCAACCTGGCGCTCTCCGACGGCGGCTGGTCGTCCGGCGGCTGGATGTCCGACACCCGGATCGACGGGCAGGTGCAGTCCGGCACCCAGCAGCAGTGGATCACCCGTAACTCGCAGCTGGGTTCCTGGTCCGGATCCAACTGGAACCAGGTCTTCGTCGGCACCTCGGGCGCACCGGCCAACAGCTTCCCGAGCCCGCCGTACACGACGGTCAACCAGACGCCCGTCGTCGCGGAGAAGCCGTACCTGTACGTCGACTCCGCCGGCGCTTACCAGGTCTTCGTGCCCGCGCCGCGGACCAACTCGTCCGGCACCACCTGGGCCAACGGCAACCCGGCCGGGCAGTCGCTGCCGATCGGCACCTTCTTCGTCGTCAAGCCCGGCGAGACCGCGGCGAACATCAACGCGGCCCTCGCGGGAGGCAAGAACCTGCTGGTGACGCCCGGCGTCTACAACCTCAACCAGACGATCAACGTGACCCGGGCCGGCACGGTCGTGCTCGGCCTCGGCCTGGCCACCTTCGTGCCGCAGAACGGCATCACCGCGATGACGGTCGCCGACGTCGACGGCGTACGGGTCGCCGGCCTGCTCTTCGACGCCGGCACGACCAACTCCCCGGTGCTGATGGAGGTCGGCCCGAGCGGCTCGGCGGCGAACCACGCGGCCGACCCGACCGTGCTGTCCGACGTGTTCTTCCGGATCGGCGGCGCGATCGCCGGCAAGGCGTCGGTGAGCCTGCGGATCAACAGCGACAACGTGATCGGCGACCACGCCTGGATCTGGCGCGCCGACCACAGCGACAACAACACCAACGGCTGGAACGTCAACCCGGCGGCCAACGGCCTGACCGTCAACGGCGACAACGTGACGTTCTACGGCCTCTTCGTCGAGCACTACCAGCAGTACCAGACCATCTGGAACGGCGAGAACGGGCGCACCTACTTCTACCAGAACGAGATGCCCTACGACCCGCCGAACCAGGCCGCCTACATGAACGGCTCGACGCAGGGCTGGGCGGCGTACAAGGTGGCCGACTCGGTCAACAACCACGAGGCCTGGGGCCTGGGCTCGTACGCCTACTTCAACGTCAACCCCGGCGTGGTCAACGCCCGCGCGTTCGAGGTGCCGGTGAAGTCCGGGGTCAGGTTCCACAACATGGTCACGGTGTCGCTCGGCGGCACCGGCACGATCTCGCACGTCATCAACAACACGGGAGCCGCGGTCAACAGCGGCCACCAGGTCACCAGCCTGGTCAGCGGCCCCTGATCGCCGGCGGACGCACGGAAACGGCCCGTCACGGCGGGCCGTTTCCGGCGTTCATCCGCGGGCGTTGTAGCGCTTCCTCGCCCACAGGTAGCCGCCCAGCGCGATCACCGCGCACCAGGCGACCGCCGCCCACAGGCTGCCGCCCACCGGCGCGCCGGTCAGCAGGGACCGGATGGTTTCGATGATCGGCGTGAACGGCTGGTGCTGGGCGAACTGCTCCAGGCCCGGCGCCATCGACTCGGGCGGGACGAACCCGCTGCCGAGGAAGGGCAGCAGGGTTAGCGGCAGCGGCGTGTTGCTGGCCTCCTCGACGGTCTTGGCGACCAGCCCCAGCGCGGTGGCCAGCCAGGTGAACGCGAAGGTGGCCATGGTCAGCACCCCGGCGACGCCGAGCCAGGCGGCCGGGCCGGCCGACGAGCGGAAGCCGACGGCCAGCGCCACGCCGAGCACGATGCCCAGGCTGACGAAGGTCTGGATCATGCTGCCCAGCACGTGCCCGGTCAGCACCGACACCCGGGCGATGGCCATCGTGCGGAAACGGGCGATGATGCCCTCGGTCATGTCGGTCGCCACCGAGACCGACGTGCCGGTGGCCGCGCCGCCGACGGTCATCAGCAGGATGCCGGGCACGACGTACATGAGGTATTCGGTGCGGCCGCCGCCGAGCCCGGCGCCGAGCGAGCCGCCGAAGACGTAGACGAACAGCAGCAGGAAGATCACCGGCATGCCGGCGAGCATCACCGTCATGGCCGGATAGCGCCGCATGTGCTTCAGGTTGCGGCGCAGCATGGTGCTCGAATCGCGTACGGCGTAGGAGAACGTGGTCATCGGGCCGGCTCCTTCTCCGTCAGCGCGAGGAAGACGTCGTCGAGGTCGGGCGCGTGCACCGACAGCGTCTCGACCTCGACCCGTGCGGAGTCCAGGGCGGCGAACAGCGCCCGCAGCGAGCTCACGCTGCCGTCGCCGGGCACCTGCAGGGTGAGCTGGTCGGGATCTACGTCGGCCGGGTCCAGCGCAGCGGCGGCCAGGCCCAGGGCCCGCGCGTCGGCGAAGCGCAGGGTGACGTGACCGCCGGGAACCAGCCGCTTGAGCTGCTCGGCGGTGCCCTCGGCCACGATCCGGCCCCCGTTGAGCACCGCGATCCTGTCGGCCAGCTGGTCCGCCTCCTCCAGGTACTGCGTGGTCAGGAAGATCGTCACGCCGTTCGCGACCAGGTCGCGGACCGTCTGCCACATGGCCTGCCGGCTGCGCGGGTCGAGCCCGGTCGTCGGCTCGTCCAGGAACACGATCCGCGGGTCGCCGACGAGGCCCATGGCGATGTCGAGGCGCCGCCGCATGCCGCCGGAGTACGCGGCCACCTGCTTGCCGGCGGCGTCGGTCAGGTCGAAGCGCTCGAGCAGTTCGGCCGCCCGGCGCCGGCCCGGTTGCCGGCCCAGGTGGTGCAGGTCGGCCATCAGCAGCAGGTTCTCCCGCCCGGTCAGCAGCGCGTCGACGGCCGAGAACTGGCCGGTCACGCCGATCGCCGCCCGGACCGCGTCCGGCTCGGTGACCGGGTCGTGGCCGCCGACCCGGATCTCGCCCGCGTCGGCGCTGATCAGCGTGGTCAGGATCTGCACGGCGGTGGTCTTGCCGGCGCCGTTCGGGCCCAGCAGGGCGAAGACGGAGCCGGCCGGCACGTCGAAGTCGATGCCGTCCAGGACGGTGAGCTCCCCGTACGCCTTGCGCAGGCCGGTCGCGGTGATCATCGGGCCTCACCGGCCGTGGCGCGGCGCACGATGATGTTGCCGAACGAGGTGGTGGCGCGCACCTCGACGTGCTGCTCGCCCGGCCCCGGCGCGCCGGCGTTGTCGAGGTCGTTGAACACCTTGCCGAACTGGGTGTTGAGGTCGAGGTAGGCGGCGGTGCCGGCGGCGATCCCGACCTCGAGCTCGCCGGTCGCCGTACGGATGGAGACCCCGCCGCGGTGCACGGCGCCGAGCCGGATGCTGCCGATCGCGGTCGCCGCGTCGACGCCGCCACGCGCGTCGCCGACGACGATGTCGCCGTTGGAGGTGCGAACGCGCAGGTCGCCGCCGACGGTGCCGAGCCGGCTCTCGCCGTTGGAGTTCTTCACGACCGCGCCGCCGGCGATCACGCCGACCCGGATCGCGCCGGTGGCGGTGGTGATCTGGGCGTCGCCGGCCACGGATGACGCCACGATGGCGCCACTGGCGGTGGTGATCTCCAGCGGTCCGGTCCGGTCCAGGTGCACGTCGCCGGTGGCGGTCCTGATCCGGCAGGCGCCGAACTCGCCGGCGCCGTGGAAGGCGGCGACCGCCGCGTCGCCGTGCACCTCGGAACCGGTGGGCATCGTGATCACGACGTCGACGGAGCCGGTCTTGCCGAACAGGCCGAGGGTGCGGCGCGGCTTCGGGGTCTTGACCAGCAGGTGGCCGGCGGCGAACTCGACGCGGGTCTGCTCGGTGGCGCGGATGTCGGCCTCCGAGTCCGGGTCGCTCGGGCGGACCTCGACGAGGGTCTCGCCGCGGTCCTCCGCGCTGATCCGCACGTCGCCGACGATGACCTCGACGGTCGCCGTGATGGGTCGGGGGGTGTCGAAGCTAGGCATGATCTGGTCCTTCCTGTTTCTCAGCGGGCCCAGCCGGTGTAGCGCTGTCCGCCGAAGGGTGCGCGGGAGGTGCGGGGCGGTTCGACGGTGTGCACGGCGGCGGTGGCGGCCCGCACGAGCCAGGCGTTCACCGAGAGGCCGTCGCGGGCGGCGGCCTCCTCGATGCGGGTCTTGAGCTGGTCGGGGAGCCGGAAGTTGATCCGCGACACCGCGCCGTCGGCGTCGGGCTCCGGCTGCTCGGCCGGCTGCGGGGGTGGGGGCGGGGCGTCGAAGCCGGCCCGCTCGGCCGGCGGCGGGGTCACGACGAAACCGGGGGAGCCGCCGCGCAGCCGCACCTCGACGGAGCCCGGCGCGAGGTCCCGGGTGATCTCGTCCGCGGCCGCGGAGAGCGCGTCGAGCAGGGCGAGCCGGAAGGCCGATTCCATGGGGGCGGTCAGCCGGTCGGCGAGGGCGCGGGCGTCGGGGCCGCCGAGTTCGGCCGCCCCGGCCAGCTCCTCGCGCAGCCGCTCGACATACGAGGTCAGGTCCATGACGCCATAATGGCACCATAGTGGCGCCACTACAAGTACGTCTGGCGCCCTATGGCGCCAGGGGTGGCGCCTATGGGGTCGTCGTGACGAGACCGGTCTCGTACGCGACGACGACGAGCTGGGCGCGATCGCGGGCGTTGAGCTTGGTCAGCAGCCGTCCGACGTGGGATTTCACGGTGGCGACGCTGAGGGTCAGGTGCGCGGCGATGTCGGCGTTGGACAGGCCGCGGGCGATCAGGGTCAGGATCTCGCGCTCGCGCCCGGTCACCCCGGCGAGTTCCCGGTGGAAGGCGTGGGACGGGCGCGGCTGGGCGCCGAACGCGGCGATGAGCCGCCGGGTGACGCTGGGCGCGAGCAGCGCCTCGCCGGCCGCGACCACCCGGATGGCGTCGAGCAGCCCGGCGGCGGTGGTGTCCTTGAGCAGGAAACCGCTGGCGCCCGCGCGCAACGCCCCGTAGACGTATTCGTCGAGGTCGAAGGTGGTGAGGATCAGCACCCGGGTGTCCGCGCACTCCCGGCAGATCCGCTCGGTGGCCTCGATGCCGGTCATGTCCGGCATGCGGATGTCCATCAGCACCACCCGGGGTCGCTCCGCCAGCGCCAGCCGGACGGCCTCGCGGCCGGTGCCGGCCTCGCCGACCACGGCGAAGCCCGGATCGGTCTCGAGCAGGACCCGGAAGCTGTCGCGCAGCAGCGTCTGATCGTCGGCGATGAGCACCCGCACCGGTTCGGTCACGGCCGTGCCTCCCGGCCCGTCCGCCGGTACGGAATCCGGGCGGTGACCGCGAACCCGGCGCCCGTACGCGGACCGGCCCGCAGGCTGCCCCCGTACGCGGCGACGCGCTCGCGCATGCCGCGCAGCCCGTGCCCGTCCTCGCCGGGCACCGTGGCGGCGCCGTCGTCGACCACCCGCACCGTGACGGACTCCGCGCCGGCCTCGACGCTGACCGCGCAGCCGGCGGCCCGGGCGTGCCGCACGACGTTGGTCAGCGCCTCCTGGACGACGCGGTAGACCACCAGCCGGACCCCGTCCGGCGGCGTGACCTCGCCGCCGAGCGTCATCTGCACCCGGACGCCGGCCTCCTCGGCGCGGTGCGCGAGGGTCCGCAGGTCGTCGTCGGAGCCCGAGGGCGTGGCGGGTTCGTGCTCCGCGCGGAGCAGGCCCACGGCGCGGCGCATCTCGACAAGCGCCTCGCGGCCGGCGGTCTCGATGACCTCCAGCGCCCGCAGGCTCTCCTCGGGCCGCACCGCCGCGACGTGGCGGGCGACGCTGGCCTTCATCGCGATCATGCTCAGGCTGTGCGCCACGGTGTCATGCATGTCGCGGGCGATCCGCAGCCGCTCGTCGGTCACCGCACGCGCGGTCTGCTCGCCGGCCGCCCGCTCGGCGGCCCGCCGCCGGTGCCGCACCAGCCATCCCACCAGCCACGGAACCGCGACGGCCGGCATCGCCACCAGCGGCGCCGCCGGCCACAGCAGCCCCAGCGCGGCGCCGGCGCCGAGCCCGGCGGCCAGCGCCGGCACCGACCGCGACGGCGCCGAACCCGCCGCCACCCGGTACTGCGTCAGCGCCACGGCGGCACACAGCCCCGGTGCGGCGTACGGGGGGATCACGCCGGCGGCCAGCACCGCGCCGGACCCGGCGGCCGTCAGCACCGCCGCGGCCGCAGGCCATCGCCCGCGCACCGCAACCGGCGCGGCGACGGCGCACACCAGGACCCACTGCCACCAGGTGGCCGGGCCCGCCTCCTGCGCGGCGTAGCCGCACACCACCAGGACGGCGACGGCCGGCACCGCGTCGACGACCTGCCCCCGCACCCGGCTCACCCGGCCAGGCTAGCGACTGCCGCCGCCGTTGCCGTCCGACTCAGGGCTGTCATCCTCGGGTAGCAGGCGCGGCCGCGCACTTGGTGCCGTGATCCGATGCGCCGCACCGTGCCGCGGCGGCAGAGTCGTGGGCATGATCTCAGCAACGGTCGACCCGCGGCACACCGCCGATCGGGCGTTCACCTTCCCCGGCCCGTGGCTGGGCGGCGCGTCCCTCATCGCCGGGCCCCTGCTGCTGCTGACCGGCACGCTGCTGCGGATCGGCGTCCCGTTCTTCTTCCCGCAGCAGATCGCCGCCTACCAGCGGCAGCCCGCGCTGATCGGCACCGCGTACGCGCTGTTCCTGGCCGGCACCATCGCGCTGTGGCCGGGCGTCGCCGCCGTCGCCGGCCGGGTCGGGGCCACCCGGCCCGGCTGGGCCGTGTGGGGCGGCAGCCTGGTGATGTTCGGCCTGTTCGCCCGCGCCTTCCACTACGGCGTCAACACGTTCGTCTTCTCCCTGGTCGACAGCGCCGGCGCGGACGGCGCCACGCGGGCGGTCGGGGCCTACTACCGCTATCCGGAGTGGGTCGTGTCCAGCCTCACCGCGGCCGTGATGCTCGGCTGGATCGTCCTGGCGATCGGATGCTTCCTGTCGCGCATCCTGCGGCTGCTGCCGGCGATCGCCCTGGCGCTGACGTCCGGCCTGATGATCGGCGTCCTCAAGGGAAGCAGCTGGGCCTCGGTCGTGCAGGTCGCGGGGCTCGCCGTGGCGTTCGTACCGCTCGGCGTCGCCTTCCTGCGCGACGCCGACCGGCCGCCGCGGCGCACCCTCGTGCGGACGATCCCGCTGCTCCCGCTCTTCCTGGTCGGCTCGGTCGTCCTCGGCCGCCTCGGCTGACCGCCCGCCGGCACGCCGGGGTGTGGCGCAGCCATGATCGCCGTCGGGCCGGTCCGGGACATCGATCGACGACCGTGGGCGGTAGCGTGAACACCGGATCGACGGTGCGGCCATGACAGCGGAGGTCGTCTCGTGCCCTTACCTGCTGACAGTCATGTGCACAGCCAGTGGTCGTGGGACACGCCGGTCGGTGACATGGAGCGGTCGTGCGCGCGAGCCGTGGAGCTTGGCCTGCCGGCGATCGCCTTCACCGAACACCTGGACCACACCGTGTGGCGGATCGCCCTGACGGGCCCCTACGTCATGGACAACCTCACCGCGCTCGCCGACATCGACGGGCGGCTGACGCCGCCCGCCTTCGACGCCGCCGGGTACCTGGAGTCGATCGAGCACTGCCGGCGGCGGTTTCCGGAGCTGCGCATCCTCAGCGGTCTGGAGCTGGGCGAGCCGCACCGCCACGCCGAACAGATCGCCCGGGTGCTGGCCGCCGGCCGGTTCGATCGGCTGCTCGGATCCCTGCACACGCTGCCCGACCAGGGAACCTTCGCCGAGCCCTGGGGCATCTACCCGCACCGGGACCCCCACGACGTGGTGCGCGACTATCTCGCCGGCGTGGCCACGATGGTGTCGGCGAGCGAGCCGTTCTCGGTGCTGGCACACATCGACTATCCGGTCCGTTCCTGGCCGGCCGAGACCGCCGGCCGGTTCGACCCGGCCGCCTTCGAGGACGAGTTCCGGCACGCGCTGCGGCTGACCGCGCAGTCCGGCCGGGCGCTGGAGGTCAACACCCGGCTGCCGCTGCACGCGACCGTGCTCACCTGGTGGCACGACGAAGGCGGCGACGCGATCACCTTCGGCAGCGACGCCCACCTGCCGGACCTCGTCGGCCACGGCTTCCGCGACGCCGCCCAGATGGCGCAGGCGCACGGCTTCCGGCCCGGCAGGAATCCCTGCGACCTCTGGGCCCGTGTCGATTGAGCCCTTCGACCCGCCCGCTGCCGCCGGTGCCTAGCGCTTCCAGAACGCCTTGCGGGCGGGCGGTGGCGGCGGGGCAAACGCCTCCAGGGCCTCGCGGGCCGCGGCCCACTTCTCCTCGAGACCTCCGCCGGCGCGGAGCCGTTCGATCAGGGCGCGCAGGCCCTTCAGCTCGTCGCCGGTCATGTCCTCGAGCAGCGCGCCGAGCCGGCTGGCCAGGTCGGCGAGCAGGTCCCGGCGCTCGAACGCCGACCGGGTCTCGGCGTCGCGCAGCCGGGCGGCCTCCACCTCGACGATGGCCCTGAGGCCGGCCACCGTCAGGGCGGCGCCCGCCGGTGCCGCCGCGCGGCCGAGGCGGCCCGAGGCCTGCAGGCTCGCCGGCATCGCCGCGAACGGCGCCGGGCCGGTCCGCGCCGGCTTCCGCATCGGCGCGAAGGCGGCGCTGCCAGGTGCGGGCGGGGCCATCGGCGCCGCGGCGGCGATTCCCATCGGCATCGCGGCCGGGGAGATCGTGGGGGCCGAGAACATGTCCCAGCCGGACGGGGCCTCGACGGGCTGGGTCGCCCGGCGCGTCTCGCCGCCCTCGTTGACCACCCGGCTGTCGACGGCCACGAACGCGGTGAACCGGCACAGCACCCCGTAGCGCAGGGAGGTGGCAACGATGCGCTGCTCCAGGTCGCGTTCGCCGGCCGCGTAGCGGTCCTCGAGGTCGCGCAGGCAGGCGCGCGCCCATTGCGCGGTGACCGCCGGCTCGGCGCCGAGGTGCACCGGGACCTCGCGGACGAAGTCCTGGTCGGTGCGGGTGCGGCCGCGCACCGTCAGGGCCCGGCCGGCCGCGCCGGTGTAGCGGCCGAAGACCACCAGCGGCACGCCGGGGAAGACCGTCCGGGGGGCAGCGGGCTCGACCGTGAAGCCCTCGCCGGTGATGGTCACGTCGGTGAGCACGGGCGCGGCGATCCGGCGGTGGATCTGCTCCATCGCCTCGTCGAGGCGGTCCTCGCTCTCGACCAGCTCGCAGCGCCCGGCGCCGAGCGCGGCGAGCCGGCCCAGGAATCCGGCGTTGACGGCCCGGTCGATGCCGACCGTGTGCACCCGGGTGCCGCCGATCAGCGGCGTGATCTCGGCGAGGATCTGGTCCTCGTTGCCGACCTGCCCGTCGGTGACCAGCACGAGGACCCGGTCCCGGTCGCCCGCACCGGCGAGCAGGGTCAGCCCCTCGCGCAGCGGTGCGAGCAGCTCGGTGCCGCCGCGCGCGTCGGCCCGGGACAGGTGCTCGACCGCGCGGAAGCGGTGGCGGTCGCTCGCGTGCGAGAGGCCCTCGCCGAGGTCGGCGGGCCGGTCGACCCGGTTGTCGAAGGTGAGCACCGCGAAGCGGTCGCCGGCGGTCAGGGTGTCGACGACCCGGGCGGCGGCCCGGCGGGCGGCGACCATCTTCCAGCCGCCCATGCTGCCGGAGCGGTCCAGCAGCAGCACGACGTCCTTCTCCCGGGCGGTGGCGGCGTCGTCGTCCGGCGCCACCAGCACCAGCTGGTAGGTGCCCTCGGCGCCGCCGTCGGGTACGCACACCGCGCCGGAGCCGTCACCCGCGTACGGCAGGCGCAGGATGAAGTCGCGGTCGGCGCGCTCGCCGGGCGCGATCTCGATCCGGGTGCCCTCGCGCGTCACCGTGTGCAGGCTGGAGCGGATCTCGCCGAGCGGCAGGCCGGCCGGGTCGATGTCGACGCCGACGCTGAGCCGCAGCGGGTTGGGGAACCCGGGCAGCAGCACCGGAGCAGTGATGCGGGAGGCGTCCGGGACCGCGTCGGTGTCGGCGGCCCGCCCGGAACCGACGGCCGGGCCCGGCAGCGGCGTGCCGGGCACGTAGCGCGGGGCCACGACCAGCGGGAAGCGGAACGTGGCGGCGCCGTCCTCCCAGGGCAGCGGCCCGACCAGGACCAGCTCGACGGTGACGCGCTCGCCGGGCAGGATGTTGCCGACGCGCATGGTGAAGACGTCGGGGCGCTCCTGCTCCGCGATGGACGCGCGCCGGCCGGACTCGATCGCCCGGTCGTAGGCCTCGCGGGCCGCCGCGCGCTCCTGCAGGTCGGCCGCGACCGTGCGGCCGTCGGCGGTCATGGTCATGGCCGTCACCGCGGCGCGGTCCGGCAGCGGGAAGATGTAGGTCGCCTCGAGCGCGGTGTCGAAGGCGTTGACGAACTCGGTGGTCACCGTCGTGCGGGCGACCAGGCCGCTGATCGACGCCTGCACGTCGAGGCGGTCCAGCGGGAGGTTGCCGCGGTCGGTGCGCAGGGAGCCGACACCGGCGTCGGGCAGGATCCGGATCCGGTCGATCTCCACCGGATCCATCGGCGTGACGGACAGGGTCATGATGGGCTCCCATCGTCGGGGTTCTCGCCGGTCAGCAGGCCGCGGTCGGCGAGGAGGTCGAGCAGGGGCCGCGCGGCGAGGGCGATTGCGGCGTAGTCGGCGGCGTCCGGGGGTACGGCAAGGACCAGGATCGCGCCGCCGCCCAGCGCGACACCGCCCACCGGCCGGGCGGTCACACCGGCCGGCCGCCCGGCC
>NZ_JBEZXZ010000158.1:0-20435 GCF_040638275.1 Actinoplanes sp. NPDC026623
TCGACCCGGCGCGGGGCGAGACCGGCGCCCGGGTGCCGATCGAAGCCGGCTGGATACCGCGGGTGATCTCCGCCGACGGCGCGTCGTGCGCGCTGACCCGCACGCCCGCGACCACCCGGCCCGCCGCCCGGGACCGGACTCCCCTGCTGGTCGCCGCCGGCGGCGGGCAGCGCCGGTACGACCTCGAGGGCGTGGTCGAGCCCGACGCGTTCAACCTGGACGGCACCGGCCTGTTCGTGCTGGAGTGGCTCCCGCCGCAGGCGCCGGAGAAGTACCGGGTGCGGCTGCTCGACCTCGACTCGGGCGCGCTGCACCCGCTGTACACCCGCGACAAGGTGCCGGTGCCCGCCGGCGCCGAGGAGGAGATGCGCGGCGAGGGGCGCCAGGCGGTGCTCTCCCCCAGCCGCCAGGTGCTGTACACGCTCTACACCCACCAGCCCGGCCACCGGCACACCCGCGACCTGATCGCGGGGCGCCCGGGCAACGTGCACGCGTTCGTGCACGTGCTGCACCTGGCGCAGGGCTGGGCCTACTGCCTGGACCTGCCGCATCCGTTCGGCGCGGGGCCGGCCGCCGGGCACGCCCTCGCGGCGAGCGCGGACGGGCGGCGGCTCGCCGTGACCGACGTGACGTCGGGTTCGCTGGCGTTCGCGGACACCGAGACACTGAAGATCGAGCGGGTGGTCACCGCGGCGACGGGTGGCGACGCGGCGAGCCTCGCGTTCACCCCGGACGGCAACCGCGTGCTGATCGGCGCGGGCCCCGCGGTGACCGCGTTCGACCGCGTCGCCGGCGCGGTGGCCGCCCGCTGGCCGGTCGCCGCGCCGGTCCGCGGGCTGGCCGTGTGCGGCGACGGCGCCCGGATCTATGTGGGCGGTGCCGGCGAGATCGTCTGGCTGGACGCCGCGACGGGCGCGCCGCGCGGCCGGGCACCGGTCGACGGCCTGACCGCGCTGCGCCACGTCGGGTAGCCGCGATGGGCTCGCGGCTACCCGACACAGGTTATGAGCAGGCCACGCCGTTGAGTTTCACGGTGGCCGGGGTGCTGGCCGTACCGTTGGCGGTGAAGCCGACCGTGACGGAGCCACCCGCCGCGAGCGACGGTGAATAGGTAGGCGCGGCCGCGGTGACAGTGGTGCCGCTCTGGGTGATGGTCGCGTTCCAGCCGCTGGCCAGGGTGACGCCGGACGGCCAGGTCCAGGTCACCTGCCACGGGCTGACCGCGCCGCTGCCGGCGTTCCGGACCGTGATCTGGCCCTGGAAGCCGCCCTGCCAGCTGTTGTCCTGGCGGTAGGTGGCCGTGCAGCCGCCGGCCGGGACCGGCGGGGTCGAGGACGACGACGACGGCTGCGGGCCGGTGCCGCCGCCGACAGGCGGGATCAGGTACGGCTGGATGATCGCCTGTTTGGCCTGGTTGACCGTGGTCCAGTCGTCGTTGGCGATGCCGCCGGTGTCGCCGGAGTTCGGGTTCCACGACCAGTAGGTGAAGGACATGCCGTTGACGCCGGTGCCCGTGTATCGGAGCAGTTCCTGCAGCCAGATCCGGTCGACGTCGGCCTGCAGGGTGGTGCCGAACTCACCCATCATGATCGGGGCGATGTTCTGCTTGTAGAGGTAGCCCCAGTACTTGTCCCAGATCGCCGGCATGTTCGCCGGGTAGGTGGGGTCGTCGAACCACGCCTGGTGATACACCGACGTGGCGTATTCGTGTGGCGAGTAGACCAGGCGGTTCGCCACGTTCAGGCGTACCGGGAATTGGCCGGCCTTGGAGAGGTTGCCGCCCCACCAGCCGCAGTCCTCGTCGTTGCTGGTGTCGTTGTCCCAGACGTTGGAGAGCCCGCCGCTGGGGCAGCTGACGCCCTCGACGAAGATCAGCCAGTTCGGCTGGACGGCGAGGATCGCGTTGCCGGCCCGCTCGGCGGCCAGCCGCCAGTCGCGGGCGGTGTCGCCGCAACCCCAGCAGGCGCCGGTGGCGGCCGGGTTGGTGCCCTCGGCGTGCGGCTCGTTGTGCAGGTCGGCGCCGATCACGGTGGTGTTGCCCGCATAGCGCTGGGCGAGCGCCTTCCAGTCGGCGATCCAGGTGGTCTCCGGTACGGCGGAGGTGTACCAGAGTGGAGTCTGCCCCGCCGCGGTGGGACGGTGCCGGTCCAGGATGATGCGCATGCCCTTGCCGCCGGCGTAGGCGATCACCTTGTCGAGGATCTGCAGCGGGGAGAGCCCGACCAGGTCCGGGTTGGTGAAGTCGTTGATTCCGGTGGCGGTCGCGCCCGCCTTCAGGGCGTCGTCGGAGAACGGGACCCGCAGCGTGTTGTAGCCGAGCGAGGCCATCGTGTCGACCTGGCTCTTCCACGGGTTGCTGGCCCAGAGGCCGTGGAAGGTCTTGTTGTCGGTTTCCATGCCGAACCAGTTGATGCCGGTCAGCCGGACGGTGGCACCGGTGCTGTCGACGATCTTGTTTCCGGCGGTGTGCAGGTAGCCGGTTCCGGTGCCGCCGGTGGCGGCGGCCGCCGGTTGGGCGAGGGCAATGGCCGTGGTGACGGCTGCGGCTGCGAGGGCGGTGGCGCCCGCGAGCCATTGACGGCGTTTCACGAGGGAGCTCCTTCGGGGCGGTGGGGATGCCGCCATCGTTACATGGGAGCGCTCCCATACACAATGCTCATCGATGTCTCCCCGCCGGGTCCGCCGTACCGGCTACCTGCGCCGGGCGTCGTAGATCAGGGCCAGGCCGGTGGCCACCGCGCCCAGGCCCTCCCACAGCGCCACGCCAAGGAACCGGGCCGGCGCCACGTCGAGCACCACGAGCGTGCTGAACACGGTCAGGGTGAGCAGCCGGAACGGCACCGTGAACCGGATGAACGGCCGCCAATCGGTGGCCGCCGCGACCACGTAGTAGACGCCCATGTTGAGCGAGGCCATAGAGGACGCCGCCAGGAAGACCCGGGTGTAGTCACCGGACGCCCGGTCCTGCGCGGCGACCGTCTCGAACCCGAGGCCGCCCAGCACGAGGTCGGGCCAGATCAGCCCGGCCACGCCGAACAGCGCGGCCATCGCACCGAACACCGCGATCGTCCAGCCGGCGGCGGTGCGCGGCAGTACCCGTACGCTCATGACCCTCCCCAAGATCGACGTTCAGGTTAGCGTGAACTTGATCAATAAACCGTGCGGCGTGGCGCGGGGCACATCCGGTTCACAAGGGATGCCGGAGGGCGGTGACACCACGTTCACCCGGGCAGCCCGCGCGGTGCCGTCGGGAGCGGTGTCACGGCGTTGACCCGAGCTTCGGCGCGACGTCCCGCAGCAATGCCGCGGGGCGTTCGTGCCGGCGATCGAGCACGGTGGCCGCGGCCACGAGGATGATCATGGCGCCGCCGATCAGCAGCAACACCCGCGGCCCGAGTCCGAGCGCGACGCCCGCCACAGCGGTGCCCGCCGCGGCCGCGCCGACCTTCAGCGCGGCCATCGACACGAACACCTGGGCGCGGGCCTCCGGCGGCGAGTACCGCGCCCGGGACGCGAGAGTCGCGGTGAAGAACGGCGCGTTCAAGGCGCCCACCAGCATGAACGCGGCCAAGGCGAGCCCATAGGTGTGCACCAGCGCGCACAGTCCGAACGCGAGGCCGACCAGCGTAGCGGTGACGGTGACCAGCCGTTCCGGCTCGCCGAGCAGCGGTCGCGCGGTCACCGCGAGCGATCCGGCGAGGTTCCCGAAGCCGAACGCCGCGATCAGCAGCCCGGCCGCCCCGGCGTCGACCTGCAGTCCCGGACCGAGGGCCACGGCGATCACCGCGATCGCGCCGCCGGGGACCGCGGCCACCATCGTGGCGTACATGACGCGGCGCAGTGGCCCGACGGTCGCGATGACCCGCAAGGCCTGCCGCACGGACAGCACCCGATCCGCCGGGACGCCTTCGGCGCCGGCCGGAAGCGTCCGGACCATCGCGCCCGCGACCGCCGCCGCCCCAGCCAGGACCAGCATCGATGTCTCGGCCCCGACCAGGGACACCAGCGCCGCCACGGCAGCCGGGCCGGCGGTTCCGCCGATGCCGTAACTGAGCGAATCCATCCCCTGGGCCCGGCGCTGCGCCTTGTCGCCCGGTGCCACCAGGGCGGCCAGGCGGCTGCTCAGACCGCCGGTCAGCAACGGCCCGCAGGCCCCGGCCGAGGCGGTCAGCACGGCGACCAGCGCGAGCGGGAGCCGGCCGAGGCCGAGCGTCGCCGCCGATATCAGCAGACCGTAGAGCGCACACACCAGGGCGATGAACCGCCGGCCGTCCCGGGCCCGGTCCAGCCGCCGGGCCAGCACCGGCCCGAGCAGGTGCGGCGCGGTCAGGCAGGCGACCAGCAGACTTCCCGTCAACGCCGGCCGGCCGAGCTGCGCGGTCGAGTAGGCGAGCAGGACGAAACCCACCGCCGCGCCCGCGTCCGCGCCTCGGGCCAGAGTTGCCGCGACCAGGTAGCGCACCACAGTCATCCGCACGCTCCCGTGCTACCCGGGCGTGCCGCCGCTATGCGCGAGTCTCGACCGGACTACACCCGTGGTACTCCTCGTCTCAGCAGGCAGAACTCGTTACCCTCGGGGTCGGCGAGCACGTGCCACGGCTCGGTGCCGGCCTGCCCGATGTCGGCTCGGCGCGCTCCGGCCGCGAGTAACCGCTCCAGCTCATCGGCCTGGTCTCGATCGGTGGCATTGACATCGATGTGCAGACGTAACTTGCCGGCCTTGGGCTCATCAGTGCGGTTGAAGACGATCGTCGGCTGTGGACCGCCGAAACCGACGCCGGGCGGCCCGATCTCAATGTCTTCGCCATCACGTTGCAGCACGACATAACCCAGTACCTCGCACCAGAACCGCGCCAGAAGCTCCGGCTCACGTGCGTCCAGGACCAGTTCGGTGATGCGCGATGCCATCCGATGACCGTACCGTTCCTGCCGATCCTCGGTGCCAGCCATGATCATCCTTCTGGACCAGCCGCGATCCGCGCCCGGCGGGCCACGGTCGACCCGTCGCTCGTAGGTCACGCCGGAGGGGACGGTGCCGGTCGGCATGCGCATCTGCGCGTCGTAGGCGGCCAGCAGAGCGGCGGTGTCGACCATGGTCACATCGTGCCGGAACCAGGACGAACGCTTCACGCCGGCCATGTTGGCGAATCGGCAGTTGTGCCGGGAAGGGACCATGGGCCGGTGAGCGGGGAAGGCTTTGTGAGGCGTAAGGCAATGCTGGCGTTGGCCGGCTTCTTGACGGTCGGCGCCATGCTGCTGGTGGGCTCGCTGTTCGGCTCTGTGGGCCTGGATCGGTTTCGGCACGCACCCACATGTTCGCCGAGCCAGGTGTTCACCTCGGCGTACTGCCGGATCGCCGTCGACGCGACGGTGACCGCGGTGACGCGGAAAGAGATCGTGGTGGACGTCGACGGCCGGCGCGTGACAGCCGAGATGAATTTTCACGGGCCGTTGCCCGGCACCGCGGCGGGCGCGCCGGTGCGGGTCACGATCTACCAGGGTGTTCCCGTCCACATCGAGGGCGGCGGCCTGAACCACGACACGCCCGGCGCACCCGCCGACAGGGTCGGCGAACTGCGAGTCGCCGCCCTGCTCTTCCTCATCGGCGGTCCGGTCCTGATCGGTGTCGGCGCGCTGCGGCACGCAGATCGCCGCGCCGGCACCCGCTGACACACCCGGCCCCTGCCGGACAACCGTCGCCCTGTGGCTAGAGCATCGCCAGGGTGGGCTCCAGCTGCGAGTGCAGCGGCGACGGCAGCGCCGAGCGGTCGAACCAGCCCAGCTCGTCGAACTTCTCCGGCTCACCGATCTTGACCGCGGCCGGGTCGACGAGCACGGAGAAGACGACGGCGACCCAGTGGGACAGCGGCTCGACCCGGACCACGTTGCGCACGCCGAGCAGGGCGATCTCCAGCGGGGCGGCCGAATACTCCTCGGCGACCTCCCGCGCGACGGCAGCCTCGAAGGTCTCGCCGAACTCCAGCGCCCCGGCGCCGGTGTCCCAGGCGCCGGGCTCGTCCCGGGCGCCGGCGGAGCGCCGCGCCAGCAGGATCCTGCCGCGGCCGTCGTGGCAGATGAAGACGCAGGAGACACGCGGTTCAGAGGTCACCGGATGGATTCTGCCTCACGTGCGCCGCAGCGAGCGGGACAGCCCCGCGGCGATCGTGGTGGCCAGGACCAGCCCCGCGACGATGAAGACATAGGAGATCCACTGGTACGCGCCCCGCGGCACGAACGCGTCCTGCTGCCCGAAGTCGACGAACGGCAGCAGCAGGTCGAGCGCGTAGACCAGCGCGTTGAACGGCGGCGCCTCGTGCGGATCGGCCGCGGCGGGCGGGTGCAGCCCGAAGACGACCGCGCCGACGATCAGCAGCGCGGCGAAGAGCGCGGCGGCGCGCTGCGGCCGGTAGCCGTAACCGACGGTGGCGTCCTGGAGCAGTCCCCAGATCCTGGCGAACCCGGAGGCGCGGGCGGTGTCGCGGCGCTGCCGGGCCAGCAGCACCAGCCGCGCCTGGTCGCCCCGGCCCTCCCCGCGCAGGACCGCGGCCAGTTGCTCGTACGGCTGGCGGTGATGGGCGTCCGGGTCCCGGGCCAGCCAGCCGATGCGTCGGGCGGCGCCGGCCCGCGGCTCGAGGATCTCGTAGGTGAGCCCGTCCAGGTCCATCCGCTCGGGCCAGGTGTCCGGGTCGTCGCGCAGCACGCCGACCCGGGCGTGCCGCAGGTCCACCCGGCCGTCGGGCGTCAGCACCCAGCGCAGCGTCAGCTCGGCCGCCCGCGCCCGCCAGCAGCTCAGCGCGGTCCCGCCGGCGGCGCTGATCGCGGCGTCGTCGAAGCACAGCTTGCTGCCGACGGCGGCGTTGTCGAACCGGACCGTTCCGCTGGCGTTGAACCCGTCGCAGCAGTGGAAGGTGGAGTCGGCGCGCACGCCGACGGCGTTGAGCGCGACGCCGTCCGGATTGTGCAGGTCGGCGCCGCCCAGCCGGATCGGGCCGTGCACGGTGGCGTCCTCCATCCGCAGTTCGCCGCGCACGCACAGGCCCTCTCCCCCGTCGAGCCGGCCGTCGACCACCATCGCGTCGAGGCGCAGCGCGACGGCGCCGGGCGCCTCGAACCCGGCGTCGGTCAGGCTGAGCGTGCGGCCGATCCGGGCGCTCACGGCACGGACCTCGCCGTGCACCGAGAGGCCGCGGCCCAGGAACAGGCCGCCGTCGATGGTGGCCCGGTCGAGCCGGACGGCGACCGCGCCGGGGTTGCGCAGCGTCGAGCCGGACAGGACCAGCGCGTCGCTGATCCGGGCGTGCCGCAGCCGGACCTCGCCCTCGACGTGGCAGCGGCGGGCGAAGAAGGCGCTGTCGACCAGGACGCTGTCCGCGGCGAGCGCGATCCGGCCGGGCGCGGTGATCCGGGCGTCGTCGAACTCGACGCCGCCCGCGCAGCGGGCGTGGTAGAGGTGCACGGGACCGTCGAACTCGCCGTCGTTGCCCGAGAAGTCACCGCCGACGATGCTGTGGTCGGCCATGACGGCGGGCCCGGCGGCGTTGCACACCCGGATCCCGGCCATCCGGAGGCTGCCCGCGATCTTCGCGCCGTACAGCTTGATCTCGCCGTCGACCGCGCAGCCGCGCAGCGACAGGTCGCCGCCGACCACCGCGGCGGAGGCGCGCAGCCCGGGCAGGCGTGACCCGGTGAAGCTGACGAAGCGCAGGTTCGACCAGGACAGCTCCGGCGGCTGTTCGAAGTCGCAGTCCTCGAGCCGGATCGCGTGCACGACCTCGGCGAACTCCAGGTTCAGCGTCCCGGTGATCGTGGCGCCGGAGATCCACAGGCCCCGGCCGCCGCCGGCCGCCTCGAGCAGCAGGACGGCCAGCACCGAGGCACGGACGGGCTCCGCGGCCGTGAAGGCCGTGCGCTCGCCGGACCCGAACGCCTCGCGGATCCGGTTCTCGTGCTCCGTCAGGCTCATGGGTCCATTGTGAGCGGTCGATCACCGGCCGCGGCGGCGCAGGCGACAGCCAACGCCGCCCGGCCGCCGTGGTATGTATCAGCCGCAGTCCCCTCCGAACACCGCCCGGCGGCCGACCGTGTAACGGCAGCCGAAGTCCGGCGCGGCCACGGCCCGCCGGTCGAGGATCGCGTCGCCGCCCGGCCGGTGCCCGGTGCGCACCCAGCCGACCAGGTCGTCGAAGGCCTGGCGCAGCTCGGGCTGGGTGAAGTCGCAGTGCCCGACCCCGCGGATCGCCCGCGACACGAACAGCCGGGACCGGCCCTGGCTCGCGGCCCGCCGCGCGTAGATCTGCTCCATCGAGAAGGGAACGAACAGGTCGCCGATGTCGTGCAGCGACAGCACCGGCACGCGCGGGCGGCCGTCCACCCGCGGAATCCCGTCGAGGCCCCGGCTCGCCCGGTCGGTCGGCGTCACCCGCAGCACTTGAGCGTTGAGCCGCCACTCGGCGGCGGTCGGCCACCCGTCGGTGCTTCGGTAGAACTCCCGGCGGTTGCCGGTGACGTTGCCGTCGGCGATGCCGGCCGTGCCACCGCTGAGGCCGGGGTAGAGCCCGAACAGGAACGGCATCCTCAGCGTGGGATCCGAGGCCGGTGCGGTGTTCCAGTACGCGAACGCGCCGGCGAAGCCCGGCCGCACTCCGCCGCTGCGCCGCTCGACGACGGCCGACCAGGTGCGGCCGGCCTCGGTGAGCGCGGGAGGGGCGCCGACGCCGAGGCCCAGCGCGGGAAGCATCCGGTCGACCTGCGACTGCCACGGGCCCGGCTCGACCGGGAACGTGGGCGTCACGCCGGACAGCGCGGCCGCGGTGACTCCGGCGTCGAGGAAGTAGTCGAAGAGTTCGGTGTCGCCCAGCACGCCGCAGTACGGCATCGCGGCGGAGAAGGCCTTCGGGTACTCCTCGATGGCGACCGCGGTGATGTGCCCACCCATCGACTTGCCCGTCATCAGCACCGAGCGGGGGCGCTTCGAGGTGACCTGCCGGAACAGGTCGATCAGCGCGTGCGAGTCGCGCACGCCCCGGCCCACGTCGTAGCCGTTGGTCTGATAGCTGGAGGCGGCCCACGCGAAGCCCTCGGCGATGTAGTGCGTCCGCAGGTCCGGGCTGTCGACGTAGACGACCTTGCCGGTGCCGCGGTAGCCGTGCGCGAAGACGACCAGCTGGCCGTTCCAGGACCGGGGCACCTCGATCCGGTACGCCGCACCGGCGGCGATCCCGGTGTACACATCGGAGCTCGCGGTGCCGGTGAACGGGGTGCCGTCGAGCTCGCAGGCCGGATCGGCGACGAGATAGCCGGGCTGGGTCGTGCTGGCGACGGGCGCGGCGCACGCGACGGGCGCGGCCTGTGCCGGGGCCGCCAGCACGCCGATTAGCAGGATAGGCGCGAGCGCCAGGCTGAAATGTTTCCGGTTGAGGTCCACGGCATTACCTCCCGGTAACACTCAATGGCCCGGGGCGGCCCCTGTCAAGGCCGGTGGTTTCGCCGATGTGTACCGGCACTGCCCGCCAAAGACTGACGTGCGTCGATTCCATCCACCTGAGGAGAGTCCGACGTGCAGTCACCGTCCATCCCCGAGCGCCACCGGACCCGCCGGTTGTTCGTCGCCGCGGCCACCACCCTCGCCCTGATCGCCGGTTCCCTGGCCGGCGCGACGAGCGCCCAGGCCGCCAATCCGTACGAGCGCGGGCCGGCGCCCACCGCCGCCGCCCTGGACGCGAGCCGCGGCCCGTTCGCCACCGCGCAGCAGTCCGTCTCCTCCAGCGTCGCCGGTTTCGGCGGCGGCGTCATCTACTACCCGACCAGCACCAGCGAGGGCACGTTCGGCGCCGTCGCGATCTCGCCCGGCTACACCGCCTCGTGGTCGAGCATCAGCTGGCTCGGCCCGCGGATCGCCTCGCACGGCTTCGTGGTGATCGGCATCGAGACGAACTCGGTGCTGGACCAGCCCGCCTCCCGCGGCGACCAGTTGCTCGCGGCGCTGGACTACCTGACCGGGAGCAGCTCGGTCCGTACCCGGATCGACGCCTCCCGGCTCGCGGTCGCCGGGCACTCGATGGGCGGCGGCGGCACCCTGGAGGCCGCCAAGGACCGGCCGTCGCTGCAGGCGGCGGTGCCCCTCGCCCCGTGGAACGCGACCAAGAACTGGTCGAGCGTGCGGGTGCCGACGCTGATCATCGGTGGCGAGAGCGACACCGTCGCCTCGGTGTCGTCGCACTCCATCCCGTTCTACAACAGCATCCCGGCGTCGGCGGAGAAGGCGTACCTGGAGCTCAACAACGCCAGCCACTTCTTCCCGCAGACCACCAACACGCCGACCGGGCGGCAGATGGTGGCCTGGCTGAAGCGCTTCGTCGACGACGACACCCGCTACGACCAGTTCATCTGCCCGGGGCCGAGCGGCTCGGCCATCTCCGACTACCGCAGCAGCTGCCCGCTGTCCTGAGCCCGTACGCACGAACGGGGGCCGGCGGAGAGATTCCGCCGGCCCCGCCGCGCATGGGGTGAGAATCCTCGGGAGGACCATCACCGAGGGGAAGGTGCCGCCATGCCGGACTACCCGGGACTGATCACGCCGGTCGACCACATGGAGCCGGTGCCGCGCCGGATCCGCGCCACGCTCGGCGGCCGCGTCGTGCTGGACACCACCCGCGCGGTGTACCTGTGGGAGTTCCCGCCGTACCCGCAGTTCTACATCCCCGCGGGGGACATCGATCCGGAGGTCCTCGTCGACGAGGACCACGTCGAGAAGCTGCGCCGCGGCACCGCCCGCCGGGTGGGGCTGCGGGTGCCCGGCATCGGCCGGGCCGCCGCCGGACGGGTGTACACCGAGGACAGCCTGCCCGGCCTCGCCGGCCTCGCGCGGCTGGACTGGGGTGCCCTGGACTCCTGGTTCGAGGAGGACGAGGAGATCTTCGTGCATCCGCGCAACCCGTACGCGCGGGCCGACGCGCTGCGCTCCACCCGGCGGGTACGCGTCGAGCTGGAGGGCCTGGTGCTGGCCGAGTCGGCGTCGCCGGTGATGGTCTTCGAGACCGGGCTGCCGACCCGCTACTACCTGAACCGCACCGAGGTCGACTTCACGCACCTGCGGCCCAGCAGCACGGTCACCGCGTGCCCGTACAAGGGCCGGACCACCGGGTACTGGTCGGTCGAGGCCGGCGGCACCACCCACGCCGACCTGGCCTGGTCGTACGACTTCCCGCTGAGCGCCCTGCAGCCGATCGCCGGGCTGATCAGCTTCTACAACGAGAAGGTCGACATCCGGCTCGACGGCGTGCTGCTGGACCGCCCGTCGACGGCGTTCGGCTGAGGGCTCAGCGCGGGCGCAGGTAGCGGCGCAGGTCCTGGGTGTCGCCGCTGGCCGGGCGCATCGCCAGGATGCAGGTGTCGTCGTCCGGGTTGGCCTGCCGCAGCCGGCTCAGCAGCTCGCCCAGCGGCTGGCGCGGCGCCGCCGCGACCGACTCGTCGACGGTGCGGATCACCGCCGCCAGGCCGTCGTCGAGGCTGCGGCGGCGGTGCTCGACCAGCCCGTCGGTGTAGAGCATCAGCAGGTCGCCGAGCTCCATCCGCAGGCTCGCGCACTCGTACCGCGCGTCGTCGACCACGCCCAGCATCGGGCCGGCGGGCCGGGCCAGCGGCGCGGTGCGGCCGCCGCGGCTCAGCAGCGGCGGCGGATGCCCGGCCTGCGCCCAGGTGAGCCGGCGGTGGGCCGGCTCGTAGCGGGCCACGATCGCGGTCGCGGCGGTCTCCGGGCGCTCGCGCTCCAGCTCGCAGGTGAGGCTGTTGAGGTGGCCGAGCAGGAGCGCCGGGTCGGTGGTGGTGACGGCGAGCGCGCGCAGCGAATAGCGCAGCTGCGCCATCGTCGTCGCCGCCTTGGTGCCGTGCCCCGCCACGTCGCCGACGGCCAGCAGCACCGAGCCGTCGCGCAGCGCGGCCGCGTGGAACCAGTCGCCGCCGACCAGGCACTCCTGGCCGGCCGGCAGGTAGCGGACCGCGACCTTGACGCCGGGCAGCTCGATCGGGCACTCCGGGATCGGCAGGATGATCTGCTGCAGCCGGGCCGCCAGCTCGTGCTCGGCGTGCAGGCTGCGCCGCTGCTCGTCGAGCTGCTCCTCGACGTCGGCCAGCCGCCGCGCGCTCGTCTCCCGGACGGTGACGTCCTGCACGATGCCGAAGATCCGCAGCGGCCGGCCGGCGCCGTCGCAGACCGCGTCGGCCACCGTGCGCAGGTATTTGATCCGGCCGTTGATCCTGATCCGGGACGTGACGTCGGCCCGCTCGGAGCGGGCGAACGCCGCCATGGCCGCGAGCCGCAGCGGCAGGTCCTCGGCGACCTCGAGGGCCTCGGACTCCTCCCGCGGCAGCGGGCCGAGCGCCGGGTCACGCTCGTAGATCCGGTACAGCTGCGCCGACCAGCGCACCTCGCCGCTGACCAGGTCCCACTCGGCCCAGCCGAGGTTGCCCAGCTCCTCGGTGACGGCGATCCGGTCGCTGTCGGCGGCGCCGCCCGGGCTCCGCACCTCGACCGGGTCCGCGACGTCCAGCATGCTGACGACGCCCGCGGCGACGTCGAGCACGTCGCGCTTCTGGTCCGCGGCCATCCGCAGCAGGTGCCGGTGCGCCTGGGAGAGCCGGCACCGGGTCCGGCCGGCGAGCAAGCCGACGGCCAGGTCGACGGTGGCGCGGCCGTCCTCGGCGGAGGACCGGCGCGCGGCGGTGCGCACGCCCTGCCTCGCCTCGAGGTATGCCTGCTGCCCGCCGCCCATGCCGCTCCCGCCTGCTGAAATCCGCCGATCCGTATCCCTGCATACGCCGGGACGCCGCGCGGCGTCATCCCCCGTTCATCTCCCCCCGGGCCCCACCTGCGGCGCACCGCCGCCAGGTCACCCGGACGGGCGACCGGACCCGCTGACCGTCCGGCGGCGGCCCCCCGGCCACCCGGGCCGGCGGCCACGCCGAACGTACGACCGGGCCGCAAGGCGGACGGATCAGAGCTCGAAGAGTTCGCGCATCGCGTCGGCGAGGCGGGCCATGCTGGCGCCGGTGACCATGCCGATGCGCTCCGCGCCGATCGAGGCCGGCAGCCGGCGCATCCGGTTCACCACCACGACGCCGGTGATCGGATCCTGCTCGGTGAGCGCGACCGCGTACGGCGGCAGCTCCGTCGCGCCGCGCTGCCGCACGATCGGGGCGCAGAACGGCGACGGGTTGCTGCGCTCGTTGTAGCTGTCGCTGGAGAGCACGAGGACCCGGTAACGCAGGTCGGTGCGGCTGCCGATGGTCCAGATCTCGCCGCGTTTCACGCGCCGAGCGTACCGTCGGGCCGATCTTCGGCGACCGGCGCGTCGGCGCCGGGCCGCAGGCGCGCGGGAGTCGCGCCAGGGAGCGAGACGTCCGGCGCACCCCTGAACCCTCGGCACCCCGAACACGTAACAATGGGCGCGACGGCTTGCGGCGCCGCGGGTCCTATCGCGGCGCCCGCATGGAGGAAGGACGTTCATGACGGAAAAGGCCCAAATCGGCGTAACCGGCCTGGCGGTGATGGGCCGGAATCTGGCCCGCAACTTCGCCCGCCACGGCCACACGGTCGCGCTGCACAACCGCAGCTACGGGCGTACCAAGGAACTGGTCGAGGAGTACGGCCACGAGGGCTCGTTCATCCCCTCGGAGAGCGCACAGGACTTCGTCGCGAGCCTGGAGCGCCCGCGGCGCGTGGTGATCATGGTCAAGGCCGGCAAGGCCACCGACGCGGTCATCGACGAGTTCGCGCCGCTGCTCGAGCCCGGCGACATGCTCATCGACGCCGGCAACGCGCACTTCGCCGACACCCGCCGGCGTGAGGCGGCGCTGCGGGACAAGGGGCTGCACTTCGTCGGCACCGGCGTGTCCGGTGGCGAGGAGGGCGCCCTGCACGGCCCGAGCATCATGCCCGGCGGCTCCAAGGAGTCCTACGAGTCGCTCGGCCCGCTGCTGGAGGACATCTCGGCGAAGGTCGACGGCGAGCCGTGCTGCGTGCACGTCGGCCCCGACGGCGCCGGCCACTTCGTCAAGATGGTGCACAACGGCATCGAGTACGCCGACATGCAGCTCATCGCGGAGGCGTACGACCTGCTCCGCTCCGTCGGCGGGCACACGCCGACCGAAATCGCGGAGATCTTCGAGGGCTGGAACTCCGGCCGGCTCGGCTCGTACCTGATCGAGATCACCGCCGAGGTGCTCAAGCAGACCGACGCCGAGACGGGCAAGCCGTTCGTCGACATCGTGGTCGACCGTGCCGAGCAGAAGGGCACCGGGCGCTGGACCGTGCAGGCGGCCCTCGACCTGGGCGTGCCGGTCTCCGGCATCGCCGAGTCGGTGTTCGCCCGGGCGCTCTCCGGCGACCCCGAGGTCCGGGCCGCCGCGGCCGGGCTGCCGGGCCCGCAGGCCTCGGCCGGCGCCGGCGGCGACGAGCTGCGCGCCGAGGTCGAGCAGGCGCTGTTCGCGTCGAAGATCGTCGCGTACGCGCAGGGCTTCCAGCAGATCCAGGCGGCCAGCAAGGAGTACGGCTGGGACATCGACCCGGGCGCGATGGCCAAGATCTGGCGGGACGGCTGCATCATCCGGGCCAAGTTCCTCGACTTCATCAAGCAGGCCTACGACAAGAACCCGTCGCTGGCCACGCTGCTGGTCGACGACTACTTCCTGGACGCCGTCGGCGGCGCGCAGGAGGCCTGGCGGAGGGTCGTGGCCACGGCCGCGCAGCAGGGCATCCCGGCGCCGGGCTTCGCGTCGGCGCTGGCGTACTACGACGGCCTGCGGGCCGCGCGCCTGCCGGCCGCCCTGATCCAGGGCCAGCGCGACTTCTTCGGCGCGCACACGTACCACCGGATCGACAAGGAGGGCGCCTTCCACACCATGTGGGGCGCCGACCGCAACGAGGTACCCGCGTAGTGTCGCCGGCCCGGGCCGCCGCAAGGCGGGCCGGGCCGTCACGCGGCGGTGACCGCCTGTGCGACCTGGGCGACTCGGGCGGCCTTGGCCATCATCGCGGCCATCTCGTCCGGGTGCAGCGGCTTGGCCATGTGGTAGCCCTGACCCAGCCGGTAGCCCATCGTGCGCAGCCGCTCCATCTGCTCGGCCGACTCGATGCCCTCGGCGACGGCGTAGAGGTCCAGGTACTCGGCGAGCTGGGCGACCGCCGCGGCCACCGCCAGCCGGCCCCGGTCCTCGCCGTCGCAGATGCCGTCCACGAATGACTTGTCCAGCTTCAGCACGTCCACCGGGAACGCCCGCAGCAGGCTCAGGCTTGACTGTCCGGTGCCGAAGTCGTCAAGCGCCAGGCGTACGCCCATCTCGTGCAGGGCCTGCAGGGTGTCGCGGACCTGCCTGCCGTCGAGCACCGAGGACTCGGTGACCTCGAGGACCAGGTTCGCCGGCATCAGCCGCGCGTCGCTGAGCACCGCCGCGACCTCGTCCACGAAGCCCGCCTCGCGAAGCTGGCGGGCCGACACGTTCACGTTGATCGACTGGATCGAGGCGGCGCCGTACTCGAACTGCCATCGGGAGAGCTGCTCGCAGGCCTCGCGCAGCACCCAGGAGCCCAGCGGCACGATCAGGCCGGAGCGCTCGGCGACCGGGATGAACTCGACGGGCGACACGTTGCCGCGGGCCGGGTGCCGCCAGCGGACCAGCGCCTCCGCGCCGGCGATCCGGCCGGTGACGATGTCGAAGACCGGCTGGTACTGCAGGTGGAGCTCGTGCCGGATGATCGCGTTGTGCAGCTCGCTGCCGAGGCGGGCGTGGTTGACGACCTCCTGGCGCATCCGCGGCTCGAAGCGGGCCCAGCACGCCTTGCCGGCGGCCTTGGCCGCGTACATGGCGATGTCGGCGTTGCGCAGCACCTCGTCCGCGCTGTCGCCGGGGCCGGCGAGGGCGACGCCCATGCTGGCGTGCGCGAGCAGGTGGTGCTCGCCGACCCGGAACGGCACGGCCAGCGCGGCCAGGATGCCGGTGGCGGCCTCCTCGGCACCCTCGGCGTCGTCCACGTCGAGCAGCACGGCGAACTCGTCGCCGCCGAGCCGCGACGGCAGGTGGCTGACGGTGCCGTGGTTGCGCAGCCGCTGGGCGACCTCGAAGAGCAACTGGTCGCCGACGGCGTGGCCCATCGTGTCGTTGACGGTCTTGAAGTCGTCGATGTCGATCAGCAGCACGCCGGCGGGCCGGTGTGCGTCGAGGCGCTCGGCCAGCACGGTGCCGAAGCGGGCCCGGTTGGCCAGGCCGGTGAGCGGGTCGTGCATCGCCAGGCGCTCCAGCTCGGCCTGCTGGCGGCGGATGCCGACCAGCAGCCGGTCGTTGTCGCGCAGCCCGAGCAGCTGGCGGGTGGCCGCGAACGCGGCGATCAGCACGGCGCCGATGATGACGACCCGCTGCTGCGAGCCGAGCTGCCGGGCCGCGACGGCGATCACCATGGCCGCGGTGGCGACGACCGCGACCAGGGGCAGCGCGTCGTAGACGCTGCGGGCCGCGGGTGCGGCCCGCACGGCCGCGGGCCGGGCCAGCACGACCTGCTGCCGGTACGCGGCCAGCGCCATCGCCGCGCCCACCAGGGGCACGCCGAGCACCGAGACGACCAGCCGCCCGGTGTAGCCGCCGGCGATCAGCAGCACGGTGGTGCCGACCGCGACGAGCGGCGGCACGGCCAGGATCCGCAGCGACAGCGAGTCGACGGTGCTGGCCGGGCTCATCGCGACCCGGCCGATGAAGATCAGGGAGATCAGCGAGCCGACGCCGACGACCAGCGCGCCGCCGCGGGTGGTCGCGGAGATGGACGGGTCGGCGAGGTCGAGAACGATGTACCAGTAGATCAGCCCGCCGGCCACGGCGACGGTCGCGCCGTCGAGGAGCAGCTGGGCCAGGCGCACCCAGGACCGCCGGTCGAACGGCAGCCGCAGGAAGGCCAGCGCCGACATGACGACGCCGAGCAGGATCGGCACGGCCACGGAGGGTGACAGCCCGGGATCGTTGCCGGCGACGGCGAGTGACGCGACGGCGCCGATGCCGATGCAGAGCGCCGAGTGCGACATCTGCCGCCAGAAGGCGCGGATCGGGCGCGGCACGACGATCAGCGAGCCGATCCGCCGGCAGGCGAGGAACGCCGCCAGCATGGCCACCGGCCCGGCGGCGTACCCGGGCATCACGGAACCGCCGTCCCGTACCGCCAGCCAGCCGATCACCCCGGCCACGCAGAGCAACGTCACCACGACGGACAGCAGGCCGGAACGGGCGCGCTGCGGCGCCCGCCTGCGACCCACCCGTCGTTCGGCTGCCCTCATCGCTGCGCTCGGCTCCCCCGGTGCTGTCGCTGGTCTGGCGAATTACCAGTCGGCGACAGGAAAGGGAAGCTGAGCGTTCCAGAACCGGGCGGGAGGACCTCAGCCCTTGAGGGCGGCCGAGACGACCGCCCGGGCCTCCTCCTGGATCCGGGCCAGGTGATCGGTGCCCTTGAACGACTCCGCGTAGATCTTGTAGACGTCCTCCGTGCCGGACGGGCGGGCCGCGAACCAGCCCGACTCGGTCGTGACCTTGAGGCCGCCGATCGGCGCGCCGTTGCCCGGCGCGCTGGTCAGCACGGCGGTGATCGCCTCGCCGTCCAGCTCCTTCGCGGTCACCTGCGACGGCGAGAGCCGGGCCAGGATCGCCTTCTCCTCGCGCGTCGCCGGCGCGTCGATGCGGGCGTACGCGGGGTCGCCGAACTTCGCCGTCAGGTCCCGGTAGTGCTCGCTCGGGGTGCGCCCGGTCGCGGCCAGGATCTCCGCGGCGAGCAGGTCCAGCAGGATGCCGTCCTTGTCGGTGCTCCACGGGCTGCCGTCGTGACGCAGGAACGACGCACCGGCGCTCTCCTCGCCGCCGAAGCCGATCGACCCGTCGAGCAGGCCCGGCACGAACCACTTGAAGCCCACCGGCACCTCGTCGAGCGTGCGGCCCAGGTCGGCGGCGACCCGGTCGATCATCGAGGACGAGACCAGCGTCTTGCCGATGGCCGCGGCCGACGGCCAGTCGGTGCGGACCTGGAACAGGTAGGAGATCGCCACCGCCAGGTAGTGGTTCGGGTTCATCAGCCCGCCGTCGGGGGTGACGATGCCGTGCCGGTCGGCGTCGGCGTCGTTGCCCGTTGCCAGCTGGAAGCGGTCCTTCTGCGAGATCAGCGACGCCATCGCGTACGGCGACGAGCAGTCCATCCGGATCCGGCCGTCCCAGTCCAGCGTCATGAAGCCGAAGGTCGGGTCGACGGCCGGGTTGACGACGGTCAGGTCCAGGCCGTACCGGGAGCCGATCTCGCCCCAGTAGGCGACGCTGGCGCCGCCGAGGGGGTCGGCGCCGATCCGGATCCCGGCGTCGCGGATGGCCGGCATGTCGATGGCCGAGCCCAGGTCACCGACGTACGAGTCGAGGAAGTCGTAGCCGGAGACCCGCGACGAGGCGATCGCCCGCGCGGCCGGCACCCGGCGCACCTCCTTGAGCCCGCCCGCGATCAGCACGTTGGCCCGGTCCTGGATCCACTTGGTGGCGTCGGTGTCGGCGGGGCCGCCGTTCGGCGGGTTGTACTTGAAGCCGCCGTCGTCCGGCGGGTTGTGCGACGGGGTGACCACGACGCCGTCCGCGAGCCCGGTCGTCCGGCCCCGGTTGTGGGTGAGGATCGCGTGCGACAGCGCCGGCGTCGGGGTGTATCCGTCGCGGCTGTCGATCAGCACCGTCACGTCGTTGGCGGCGAAGACCTCCAGCGCGGAGATCATCGCGGGCTCGCTCAGCGCGTGGGTGTCGCGGCCGAGGAACAGCGGCCCGTCGGTGCCCTGCTCCCGGCGGTACTCGACGATCGCCTGGCTGGTGGCGAGGATGTGGTCCTCGTTGAACGCGGTGCGCAGGCTGGAGCCCCGGTGCCCGGAGGTGCCGAACGCCACCTTCTGCTCGGCGACGGCGGGATCCGGGTGCCCGGTGTAGTAACTCAGGACCACCCGCGGCACGTCGATGGTGTCGCGGGAATCTGCTGGGGTGCCGGCGCGGGGATGCACGGACATCGAGGGCCTCCTTGAGGGCGTGGTCCTGCCCGGGATCGTATCGCCGAGCGGTACCCGCCACTCATTGAACCTTTCCGGGCGGGAATCCGAACTACTGACCGTGACAGGGGCTGCGGCGGCCGGGGGGCCGCGGATCGTTCGTGTGCTGATCATGTTCGTGATCGGTCTCGGCGTGCTGCTCATTCCCGCGAGTCCGGCCTCCGCGCACGCGGCGATGCAGACCGCCACGCCCGAGCCCGGCAGCGTCGTCGCCACCGCGCCGGACGAGGTGACCGTCACCTTCAGCGAGGGCATCACCCCGGTCGCGGGCCGCACCCAGGTGCTGGCGCCGGACGGCAAACGGATCACCGGCGAGGTCACCGCGAACGGCCACACGCTGCGGATCCGGCTGCGCCGCGCGGACCAGCCGCTGGGCACCTACCTGGTCAGCTACCGGATCGTCTCGGCCGACAGCCACCCGGTCGGCGGCGCGCTGACCTTCTCGGTCGGCGCGCCCTCGGCGCGACCGCCGGAGAGCGACCCGGACCGGGTGCACGGTTCGGTCGCGGCCGCGGTCCCCACCTTCAAATTCCTCGGGTACGCCGGACTGACGCTGATCGTCGGCCCGGCCCTGCTGCTCGCCCTGCTCTGGCCCCGGCGGGTGTCCCGGCGTGGGCCGATCCTGCTGGTCCGCGCCGGCCTGGCGGGCACCGCGGCGGCGACCCTCGGCGCCCTGTGGACCCAGGCCCCGTACAGCAGCGGCGCGCCGCTCTGGGACGTCTCCGGCACCGAACTCGCCGACGTGCTGACCGGCCCGTACGGGCTCACGCTGCTCGGCCGCCTGGCCGCGCTGGCCGCGGTCGCGGCCCTGCTGCCGCCGGTGCTGCGCGGCACCGGCGGGCGCCGGCGCGGCCTCGCCGTCCTCGGCGCGGGCCTGGCCGGGCTCGTCACCTGGCCGCTGACCGGGCACGCCGCCGAGGCGCCGCTGACCGGCGTGATCGTCGCCGCGGGCGTGGTGCACCTGGCCGCGATGGCGGCCTGGCTCGGCGGGCTGGTCACGCTGAGCGTGTTCCTGCTGCGCCGGGCCCACCCGCGGGTGCTCGGCGTGATCCTGCCGGTCTGGTCGCGCTGGGCGGCGCTGGCCGTGGTGTGGCTGGTCGGCGCCGGCGCGGTGCAGGCGGTGGTGCAGGTCGGCTCCGTCGGCGCGCTCCGGGGCACGGCCTACGGGCGCCTGCTGCTCGCCAAGATCGCGATCCTGGCCGTGGTGCTGACGGTGGCCGCGTTCGCCCGGCGGCTGGTGCGGCGCGCCCGGCCGGGCGTCCCCGGGCCGGCCCGGCTCCGCCGCGCGGGCGGGCACGCGGGCGTCGCGACCGAGGGGGGGCGCGGCCGGAGCGCGGG
>NZ_JBEZXZ010000159.1:0-20411 GCF_040638275.1 Actinoplanes sp. NPDC026623
ACGGAGGTGAGGGTGGGGACGGTCGTGAGCCGTGAGAACCGCGCGATGCCGTGTGCGGGCCTGGGCACCGTCAACAACCTGGCCGGGACCGCGACGACCCCGGCCGATCAGATCCGCGCCGTGTTCGGGGAGAACTTCCCGGTCGTGCCGGCGTTCGCGGCGGCCGACCCGGACCTGCTGCACCCGTCCGGCGCCGGCCTGCTCGGCGGGGACACCTCCGCGCTGCTGACCTGGGCCACCCGCACCGCCCGGGTACGGGCCGGAGTCGCCCGCGCGGTGGCGGCCCTCACCTACGCCGAGGCGATGGCCACCGGCGAGGCGCTCACGCTGGGCGTCGCCCAGGTGCCGTACGCCGCCGGGGACAGCTGGGCCGGGCTGCCCCGGACGGCCGCGACCCCGGCCGGCAGCCGCCTGTCGCTGGTGGTGCACGCGGCGCCCGGTGCCACCTTCGGCAGCGCGGCGGGGCTGGTGCTCGACGAATGGACCGAGGTGGTGCCCAACACCCGGGAGACCACCGCGGTCGCGTACCACTTCGACACGCCCTCGGCCACGGCGCCGCAGGCGGTGCTCGTGGCCGTGCCGCCGGACGACCGTCCGGTGTGGAGCCTGGACCTGATCGAGCGGACCCTGCTGGAGGCGATGGACCTGGCCCGGCTGCGCCTGGTGGACTTCGAGGCCCTGCACCCGATCGACCCGGACGCGCTGACCGACATCGGCCAGTTCCTGCCCGCCGCCTACTTCGCCGCCAACCCGGCCGGCGACGTGCCGTCCACCGTCTTCACCGAGGGGAGATAGCCATGGCGTCCGTCACCAGTTGGACGCGGCTGGAGCCGCGGGCCCGGGGCATCGACATGGCGCCCTCGCTGGAGGGCCGCGTTCACGATCCGCTCTGGCTGCTCGGCCGGCAGTGGCAGGTGGGCGAGTTCCAGGGCGAGGACGCGGGCACGCCGGTCGCGGCCCGGCTGCGCGGCCGGACCGAGCCGGTCACCGGCTGGTCCGGCGGCGACTTCGACGGGTCCGTCCCGCTGGAGGCCCTGGTGGAGGCGGAGGACCCGGCGCCGGACGCCCGGCTGGCCGCCGAGACCGGGCAGCACCTGCTGCGGATGCTGGACGGCGACCGGCGGGCGGCCGTCCGCGCCGCGTACCCGCTCCCCCGGCCGGACCCGGGCCTGGACCCGGACAGCTACCGGTATCTGAGCGTGATGGCCGGCCGGGTGCCCGACGGCGACGCGGTGGCCGCCGCGCTGCGGGACGGGACGCTGGCCGCCGACGACGAACTGAACGCCTGGCTGGCCTGGTACGACGCGCTGGTGGTCCGCCCCGCCGCCGGCCAGGCCACCTGGCAGCCGTCCCGGATGGAGTACACGTTCGCCGCCACCACCGCCACGGCCACCCTGACCAGCACCGAGTACGCCGACGGGCGGCTCGACTGGTACGCCTTCTCGATGGAACCGGGCCAGGCACCGGCCACCGCCGCGGGCGAGGACCTGGTAGCGACCTCCCTGGCCGCTCCCGCCTCGTACCCGGGCATGCCGGCCCGCCGGTGGTGGCAGTTCGAGGACAGCCGCGTCGACTTCGGCGGCATCGAGGCGGCGCCGGAGGACCTCGCCCGGCTGCTGCTGGCCGAGTTCGCGACCGCGTACGGCAACGACTGGTACCTACTGCCCCTGGAGGTTCCGGTCGGGTCGCTGACGGCCGTGCACTCGCTGGTCGTGGCGGACACGTTCGGCGAGCACACCCTGGTCGAGCGGGTACGCGACCCGGAATGGTCGATGTTCGAGGTGTCGGTGTCGGACGCCGGGCCGGGCAACGAGGCCCGCGCGGACCGGCTGCTGCTCGCCCCCGCACTCGGCTGGTCGCTGGACGGCGAACCGGTGGAGGACGTCCTGTTCACCCGCGACGAGCGAGCCAACATCGCGTGGGCGATCGAACGCGTCGTGGAGGGCGCCGCCGGCGGCCGGGTCGACCGGCTGGCCCGCTGGCAGGCGACGGCCCCCGCCACGCCGGACGACCGGGAGCCCGCGCCCGGAGAGGCCATCGCCTACCGGCTGATGACCCCGGTCCCGGACTACTGGATCCCGCTGCTGCCGGTGGAGACGGCACCGGGCCGCGTCGCCCTGCGCCGGGGTGCGGTGCGCCGGCCCACCCCGGCCGGGGACGTCGAGATCGCCCCGGAGGGCCGCCTGCTGCTGCCCGGCCGGCCGCTGACCGTCGCCGCCGAGGAGGTGCCGCGCGAGGGCGCGACGATCACCCGCGCCTGGCAGTACGCCCGCTGGATCGACGGCTCGTCCCACCTGTGGCAGGGCCGCCGGAAGCGGCCGGGCCGCGGCGAGTCGTCGGCCGCCCTGGTCTTCGACCGGATCGTCGCCCGGCCGTAACCGGTGCCTTGCGCAGTGAGCCTTCGACGGCGGCGGCGAGGGTCAGGCTTCGGGGATGTCGCGGTGGGAAGCTCGCCAGTGCGAGGCGGTGCGGGAAGGCCGGGGCCCGGGCGGGCCCCGGCCCGCGGCTCAGGAGCCGGCCCGGTAGTCCTGGTCCATGGCGGTGAGGACCTTGTCCGGGGTGGACTGGTCGCTGAAGATCTCCTGCAGGCCGCTGAGCATGGTCTGCTGGACCTTCGCGTTGGGCCACAGCTGGTCCATGAACGGCACGGTGCGGTTGTCCTTGACGAACGTGGTCAGTTCGGTCAGGCCCGGGTCGACGGTGCTGCCCGCGCCGGCCAGGGTGGGCAGGCTGCCCTGTGCCTCGTTGAACACCTTCATGCCCTCGGGCGACATGACGAAGTCGACGAACTTGAGCGCCAGCTCCTTGTTCTTCGGCTTGGCGTTGACGCCGTAGCCCGCGCCCGCGGCGGCGGGCATGTTGAACGAGGCCGGGTCGTCGGTGGCGGGCAGGGCCTTCATGGTGAAGCTGCCGCCGGGATTCTTCTGCTTGAGCAGGGCGATGACCCAGTTGCCCTGGACGATGCCGAGTGTCTTGCCGCCGGCGGCCAGCGTCTGGCTGGCCTCGTAGCTGGTGCCGAGCGGGCTCTTCTGGAAGCAGCCGTTGCCGTCCATCTCCTGGTACTTGGCCATGGCGGTGGTCCAGGGTGAGCCGGCGAAGGTGGCCTGTCCGGCCGCCATTTTGGTGTCGAAGTCCTTGTCGGTGCTGTAGACGGTGGTGGCGACCAGCGAGTACAGCGCCAGCTGGGTGACCCAGTTGTCCTGGATGCCGAGGGCGAAGGCGGGCGTGCCCTTGGCGGCGGCGGCCTTGCAGAAGGCGAGCAGGTCGGTCCAGGTGCCTGGTGCGGTCAGGCCGGCCTTCTTCATGGCGTCGTCGTTGTAGACCGCGCCGATGCCGTTGAGCCCGAACACCGCGTTGTAGGTCTTGCCCTCGTACTGCGCGACCCTCTTGAACGAGTCCGGCAGCTGCGCGGCCCACGGCCGGCCGGACAGGTCGAGCAGGTAGCCGGGCTTGGCCAGCACGTAGGTGGCGCCGGGGTTGCCGTTGCCGGGCCAGACGGACATCACGTCCGGCGCGGTGCCGGAGGCCAGCTGGGTGCGGATCTGCTGCTGCAGCTGGTCGGCGCCGGCGGTGGTGAGGTTGACCGTCACGCCCGGGTTGGCGGCCTTGAAGGCGTCGACGACCTTCTCGATGGAGCCCTGGTCGACCGAGGCGATGGTCAGGGTCCTGTCGTCGCCGTCGCCGGATTTGGCGTTGGTGCCGCTGGAGCAGGCGGCCGCGAGGGTGACGGCGGTCAGCGCGGCGAGGAGAGCGGTTTTGCGCATGGTTTCCCCTAGGTCAGAGGTCGGGGGTTGCGGTGAAGGTGAAGCTGCCGGACGTCAGCCGCGGGGTGGCCCCGGCGGCGGACGGCTCGACCCCGAGAACCCCGGGCCGGGCGGCGGGCGCGTCGTCTTCGCGCACGCTGCCGGGGTCGGCGGTGGGGATCTCCAGTGCGGCGGTGCTACCCGGCGGCACCGTGACGGTCACGGTGAGCCGGTCGTCGATGATCGGCCGGCCGCCGGCGACCGTCCCGCGGGCGGTCCGCCGCTCGGTGGTCAGGTCGTACGGCGTCATCCCTTGAGCCCTCCGGCGAAGCCGTTGATGATGCTGCGCTGCAGCGCGAGATAGACCGCCAGGACCGGCACGACGCTGATCAGCAGGGCGGCGAAGATGAGGTTCCAGTCGGAGACGTACTGCCCGACGAAGCCGGCGATGGCCACCGGCATGGTCTGGTGGTCGCTGCCGCTCAGGTAGAGCAGCGGGGTGAAGAAGTCGTTCCAGACGCTGACCGCGTTGAGCACCAGCGCGGTCACCGTGATCGGCTTGAGCATCGGGAGGACGACGAAGCGGAAGCTCTCCAGCGGGGAGCAGCCGTCGATCGACGCGGCGTCCTCGAAGTCGCGCGGCAGCGCCCGCAGGAAGCCGACGTACAGGAACGTCGTGAACGGGACCTGCAGGCCGGAGTAGAACAGCACCAGCGACCAGACCGAGCCGAGCAGGCCGAGGTCGCGGATGGTCTGGTAGAGCGGCAGCGCGGCGAGCTGGAACGGCAGGACCAGCCCGAGCATGATCAGCAGGAAGGTGCCGCGGGACCAGCGCGCGGTCGATCGGGCCAGCGGGTACGCGGCCAGCGACGACACGGCGAGGACGATCAGCACGCTGACGCCGGTCACCATGATGCTGTTCATCAGGGCGCCGCCGAGGCCGGCCTGCTGCCACGCCGCGGTGAAGTTGTCCAGCGTCGGCGCGGTGGTCGGGCGGATCGGCGACGAGGTGTCCGAGGGTGCCCGCAGCGCCAGGTTGACCAGCACGTACACCGGGAAGGCGAAGACGATCGCGACGGCGGCCATGACCGCCTCGAGCGCGAGGGTGCGCCTCGTGTAGCGATTCACGACGCGGCCCGCTCGTTGCGGGACAGCACCGCGTACTGGCCGGCGGAGACGACGGCGACGATGGCGGTCAGCACGACGGCCAGGGCGATGCTGTAGCCGAACTCGCCGAGCGTGAACGCGTTCTTGTAGATCAGCGTGGAGATCGTGTCGGTCGCGTGCCCGGGGCCGCCGCCGGTCAGGGCGTACACCTGGTCGAAGAGCTTGATCCCGCCGATGATCGAGAGCATCAGGTTGACCGTGATGGCCGGTGCGAGCAGCGGCCGGACGATCGACCAGAAGCGGCGGAACGCGCCGGTGCCGTCGAGGGCGGCGGCCTCGTAGATCTCCCGCGGGATCGACTGCAGCCCGGCCAGGAAGATCACCATCGAGTAGCCGGCGAACTGCCACACGATGACCACCACGATCATCCACAGCGCCAGCTGCGGATCCCCGAGCCAGTCCTGCTGCCACGAGCTCAGCCCCGCCGCACCGAGCAGGCTGTTGACCGCGCCCTCGGGGCCGAGCAGGTTGCGCCACAGGTACGCGGTGACGATCGGCGTCACCACGGCCGGCGCGAACAGCAGCACCCGCAGGACGTTCCGGGACTTGATCAGGGTGTTCACGCCGAGGGCCAGCAGCAGCCCGATGCCGTTCTGGATCACCGTGATGGCGGCCGCGAGGAGCACCGTGTGCCAGATGGCCTGCAGCGCGGTGGGGTCGTCGAGCATGTCGGCGAAGTTGCTCAGGCCGACGAACGAGAATTCCGGGTCGAGCCCATCCCAGTCGGTGAACGCGTAGTACACGCCCCGGACGCTGGGCACCAGGACGACGAACGCGAACAGCAGCATGGCCGGCACGGCGAACCACCAGGGCGGCGTCACCCTCGCCCGCCGCGACGGTGGGGCTTTCGTATCGATTGTCACGGGAACCCGCTTCGTTGAATCGTTTCACTCTGCACGTCAGAGGTGCCCTGCCCGCGAAATCGCGCAGGACCCGGTGTGCGGCCCACGACGGCGGGGCCGGCGGCTGTGGCGTAGGTAACGTTTTCCAAGATGTTCGCCGACCCTACGAGCACACGGCGAACAGCGTCAAGAGCCCCACGCCGCGAAATCCACCGTCCCGACAAAGGTACTGGTCAGATACGCAATCGGTGTGACTGCCGCGGCGACCAACGGCTTCGAACGGATGGGTAACGTTGTTCAAACTCTGGTCGTGATGTCGTCCGTCGGGACGCCAGGACGCCGCCGCCCGATGATCGGTACGCTCTTGGGCAACGCCCCGTCGAGGAGGAGACCCGGTGACGAAGCCAGCGCCCCGGCGGATCACGATCGTCGACGTCGCACGTCACGCCCAGGTGTCCACCACGGCCGTCTCCAAGGTCCTGCGCAACGCCTACGGGGCCAGCCCCGCGATGCGCATCAAGGTGCAGCAGGCGATCGCCGAGCTCGGATACCGCCCCTCCGCCGCCGCCCGGGGACTGCGCGGACAGACCTACACCGTCGGCGTGATGCTCCCCGACATGCGCAACCTGTTCTTCGCCGACCTGCTCGACGGCATCACCGCCCAGCTGTCCGGCACCGATTACCAGGTGCTGCTCGCTCCCGGCTGCAACGGCGAGAAGGCCGAGGCCCGGGTCATGGAAGCCATGATCGACCGCAGCATGGACGGCCTGGTCCTCATCGCCCCGGTGTCGTCGAAGGCGCGCCTGAACACCGTCGCGCGCAGCGTCCCCACCGTGGTGGTCGGCCGGCACGGGCCCTCCACGACGTACGACACGGTCACCGACGACGACGTGATCGGCGCGACCCTGGTCGTCGAGCACCTCGCCGACCTGGGGCACCGGCGGATCGCGCACATCGAGCATCAAGAGACCGACCCGGTGCGCCTCGCCGAGATGCCCAACGCGCAGCGCGCCAACGGCTACCGCGAGGCGATGCGCGCCCGCGGGCTGGCCGACGAGATCGACATCGCCTCGACCAGCTACACCCACGAGGGCGGCTATCTCGGGACGAAGGAGCTGCTCGCCCGCCCGGCACGGCCCACCGCGATCTTCGCGGGCGCGGATGTCGTCGCGCTCGGTGCGATGGAGGCGATCGCCGAGGCCGGCCTGTCCGTGCCGGGCGACATCTCCGTCACGGGTTACGACAACAGCGCCCTCGCCGCCTTCGGGCCGATCTCGCTGACCAGCGTCGACCAGGACGGCCGCCAGATGGGCGCGAACGCCGCCCGGCTCCTGGTGGACCGCATCGGCGACCGCGACCGCCGCACGTCCCACGTGAAGCTGACGCCCAGCCTGGTCATCCGGCGCACCACGGCCGCGCCGCCGGCCTCATAGTCCGGGCCGGGAGCGCGACAACGGCCTGAGGCCGGTCACGCCACCTCGGGGCCTTGAACGTTTCAGGCATTGCCCTTCGCCTGAGTAACCAAAACACCGATCGGGCATCGTTACCCTTATCCACGAGGGACCTCGAGGCGCGCGTAAGCCCCCTTAACGGCCAATACAGGCCGACTCCTTGACCGCCTCGCGAGCCGATGCTTATCGTCTGGGAAATCTACGAGAAACGTTTCTCACGCCGATGGACTATGAAACGTTACAAGATTGCGTTCCGCCGGAGAAAGGAACGACGTTGCCTCGACCCGCCAAACTCCCGCCCCGCGCCTGCGCGGCACGGCGAACACTTGTCGCCGTGCTGGTGCTGGCCACCGCTCTCGCCGCCGACCCCCTCGCCGCCTCGGCCAACCCCCGCTCGTGGCGGTCCTACGTGCTCGGTCCCGCGTCCGATCAGGTCACGGCCGTCCGCGCCGAGGGACGCGGCCGGGTGACTCACCCCGAGTCGCTGGTATCCCGGCACGGCCGGCCCGCCACCCTCACGACCGTCGCCGGACAGACGCCCGCCTCGGTCGTCCTCGACTTCGGCAAGGACGTCGCCGGCACCCCCTACCTGGACGTCGCCGGGGTCAGCGGCGCCGCCACGCTCTCCCTGATCACCGGCGAGACCCGCCGGTACCTGCGCCGGCCGGCCGCGACCACGACCACCACGGACGCCGCCGCCGGCGCCGATCAGGTCACCGTCGCCTCCACCGCGAATCTCGAGGTGGGCAACGCGATCACCTTCGGCGGCGCTCAACCGCGTACGGTGACCGGGTTCGACGCCACCGCACGCACCGTCGGCCTGGACCGGCCGCTGGATCAGGCGGTCGCCGAGGGCGCCGCCGTCGCCACCAGCCCGGGCGCGCCCGCGTCCGACGAGTCGCGCGGACTTGCCGGCGTCGGCGGACCCGATACGTTGCAGGTCACCGCTCCCGGCCGGACCGCCGGCGGATTCCACGGCGGATTCCGGTTCATCCTGCTGACGCTCACCACGCCGGGCACGGTCACGCTGTCCGGGGTCGGTGTCGACTTCCAGGCCTACCGCGCCACGGCCGACGACTACCGCGGCTGGTTCCTCTCCAGCGACGACCAGCTCAACCGGATGTGGTACTCCGGCGCCTACACGCTGCAGCTGAACATGAAGCCCGCCGGGCTGAACGGCCTGCCGGATGCCCGCATCTACGACGGCGCCAAGCGCGACCGCAGCATCTGGACCGGCGACCTGCTGGTGCAGGGGCCGACCATCATCAACACCCTCGGCGACGTCGGCGCGGCCTACCTGAGGTCCTCGCTCGACGCGCTGTTCGCGACCCAGCGGGCCGACGGCGCGCTGCCCGGATCTCCGGACTTCGCCAAGCGGACCTCACCCGCCGGGTCGCCGCTGTTCTACTCGAACAACTACTCGGGCTACGGCGCACGCGCGGCCATCGACTACTTCCGGTACACCGGCGACCGCGACTACATCGTCGGCGTCCTGCCGAACCTGCGGCGCGAGCTCGCGTACAACGACACGTTCCTGACCGCGAACAACCTGGTGGCCTCCGACGACCGCGACTTCTGGCAGGCCACCCAGACCGGCGAGGTCACCAAGTACAGCATCGACCACTACATCCTGCTGCGGGAGATGGCCTGGCTCGAACGCACCGTCGGCTCCCCCCTCACGGCCGACGGCCACGACGCCAAGGCCGACGCCATCAGGAAGGCCGTCAACGCGCGCCTGTGGAACCCGGCCCTGGGCGCCTACGGGCAGAGCAGCGAACACCCGGACGTCCTCGTCGAGGACGCCAACGCCCTCGCCCTGCAGTACGACTTCGTCCCCGCCGACCGCCGGGCGAGCGTGCTGAGCGCGCTCAGGACACTGTGGACGCCGTACGGCGCGATCCTCGGCCCCGGCCTGCAGGACCCGACCGGGCACACCATCGAGCCGTTCGGCAACGGCATGGAGACCGCCGGCCGGTTCGCCGTCGGCGACGTCGACGGCGCGCTGGCCCTCATGCGCCGCACCTGGGGACCCATGGTCGACCCGGCCAACCCGCTCTACACCGGCGGGCTGTGGGAGTTCAAGAACAACGACGGCGGCGTCAACCGCGCCACCGCCAGCCTCGCGCACGGCTGGGCCGCCTCACCCAGCGTGCAGCTGACCCAGCAGGTCCTCGGCGTCAGCCCGGTCGGAGCGGGCTACGCCACCTGGACCATCCAACCCCGCCCCGGACGACTGGCCTGGGCCCGAGGCGTCGTCCCCACCAGGTACGGCGACATCGGCGCCGGGTGGACCTCGACCGGCCACCGCTTCGACCTGCGCGTCACCACCCCGCGCACGACCAGCGGCACCATCGCGATCCCCGCGAGCAGGCACAGCACCATCCGCGTCAACGGCCGTGTCCTGCACGCCAAGGTCACCGACGGGTACGCCCGGATCCGCGTACCCGGCGGCAGCTACACCGTCACCGTCCAGCGCCACTGACCTCTCCACCGAGGAGATTCGATGCGCCCTCATCACCGTCTCCAACAACACCTGGGAGGTCATGGCCCGCTTCGGCAGCGCGGACACCGCCGGAGCGCTCGACCTGATGCGCCGCCTGTGGGGCATCCAGGTCGACCCGAACAGCGGCTACCACACCGGGCGGCGCGCTGGCCGTCAGATGGGCCCGCGACTCGGCCGGCCAGTTCCACCTCCAGGTCACCGCGCCGGCCGGCACGAGCGGCCAGGTCTGGGTCCCGCTGGCCTCGACGTCGGCGACCAGCACCGCGATCACCTCGGGCGCGACCTTCGTCCAGCGCAACGGCCTCTTCGACATCTACTCCGCCGGCCCGGGAACCTCCGAGTTCAGCTCCACCACCTGAGCACGCACGGCGTCCCGGCGGGCCGACTGCCGGGACGCCCGGTCTCATCGAGCCGCCGCGGCGGCTCCGGCCTCCGATGTTCGTCTATAGTGGACCGATGTTGGGTGTTGTCGCGAGCGCGCTCGGCGGGCCTGAGGTGCTGCGGGTGACCGAGTTGCCCGAGCCCGAGGCCGGTCCCGGGCAGGTGCTCGTCCGGATCCGCGCGGTGTGTGTGAACCCGGCGGACATAGCCGCCACCACCGGGAAGATCCCCGGCGGGCCGGTGTCGCCGCCGTTCCTGCCGGGCTGGGACATCGCCGGCGAGGTCGCCTCGGCCGGCCCCGGCGCGGCGCGGTTCCGGGTCGGCGACCGTGTCGTCGGGATGATCCCGTGGTATCTGACCCGGGGCGCACCCGGCGGCTACGCCGAGTTCGTGGCCGCCGACGCGGGCTGGCTGGTGCCGTTGCCCGACGGGCTCGACTTCGCGACCGCGGCCACGGTGCCGCTCAACGCACAGACCGCACACCAGGGGCTGGCGCTGCTGTCGTCGGGCGGGTCCCCGGCCGGCAGCAGCCTTCTGGTCACCGGCGCCGGCGGTGGCGTCGGCGGCTTCGTCACCCAGCTTGCCGCTCGGGCCGGCTTCCGCGTCCTGGCACAGGCCGGCGCCGAGGACGAGCAATGGGTGCGCGGCCTCGGCGCCCACGAGTTCATTCCCCGCGATGCCGATCCGGCGACGGCCGGGCCGGTGACCGCGGTGTTCGACGCGGTTCCCCTCGGCCCGGCGGCGGCGGCCGCCGTCGAGGACGGCGGAGTCGTGGTCGCCACCCGGCCCACGCCGGCGATGGTTCCCGCGCGTGGCGTGCGCCAGGAGGTGCAACTCATCCAGCTCGACCGCGACCTGCTTGCCGACCTGGTGGGACAGGTGGCAGCGGGACGGCTCCGCACCCGCGTGGCGGCCACCATGCCGCTGACCGAGGCGGCCGACGCGCACCGCCGGGTCCTGGCCGGCGGCCTGCGCGGCAAGCTCGTGCTGACCTCGGGCTGAGCGACGACCGGGAGCGCTGTTACCTGACGGCGCTCAGTCGCTGGTCCGCCATGACGATCCGATTTCGGCCGGCCCGCTTGGCCTCGTACAGCGCCTCGTCGGCGAGGCGCAGCAGGTCTTCGTGGCGGCTGCCGGCGGGCAGCTGCGCCACGCCGGCGCTGAACGTGACCTGCAGCGGCCCCTGCGGGGTGTAGGTGCACGCGGCGGCGCACCGCCGGCGCCACTGTTCGGCGAAGTCGGCCGCGGCCCGGGCGTCGGTGCCGGGCATGATCACGACGAATTCCTCGCCGCCGTAGCGGGCCACGGTGTCGGTGCGCCGGGCGGCGCCGGCCAGGCCGCGGGCCAGGTCGATCAGCACCTGGTCGCCGACCGCGTGGCCGTACCGGTCGTTGACGGATTTGAAGTGGTCCACGTCGATCAGCACGACGGCCAGCGGCTCGCCGGCGGCAGTGGCCCGCTGCACCTGGGCGTCCAGCACCGTGGTGAGGTGCCGCCGGTTGAACACGCCGGTGAGGCCGTCGCGTACGGCGTGGTCGGTCAGCTCGGCGCGGAGTCGTTCGAGTTCGGTGATGTCCCGCACCACCACGACGGTGCCGGCGGTGCTCTCGGCCTTGTCGCGCATGCGGGCGACCCGCAGGTCGTACACGTTGCCGAGCGGCCCCGTGACGGTGCATTGCCTGGTGTCGGCGAGCAGGCCGGCGAAGTACGGTCCGGCGACATCCTTCCATTGCCGGCCCACCACGGCGCCGCCGCCGGCCGGGTCGACGGTCGCCAGCAGGTCGGTGGCCGCCGGGTTGACGTCGAGGAATCGGCCGCCCGGGTCCAGCACCATGACGGCGTCGCCGATGGCCGCGATGACCTGCTTGTACGCGACCGGAACCCGCTCGGCGTTCATGCCGGTGCGCTCGGCCCACCACCAGACGAGTGCGGTTACCAGGAACAGCATCGGGGTCAGATCGAACCGCTGGGCGTCCACGTCGGCGAAGATCGTCACCAGGTTGCCGAGGACCGGCGCGAAACCGCCGGCCAGGAAGTACAGGTACAGCCGGCGCTGCGCGCGGACCGCCCGCCGCATCGCCCGGATCACCAGCACCACGCCGGCCGCGAGCAGGCTGTAGGAGTAGACGGTGTGCAGCCAGTACGCCGGGCCCGGGTGCACCACGAGTCCGTAGTCGGCCGCGCTTTCGACGCTGCGGTAGAAGACGTGGGTCCACGGGTCCGTGGCGATTGCGATCAGGAGCAGCACGGGGTGCACGAGCAGCAGCGCGAACCGCGGCGGGCGACGACCCGACGACACCGTGGCGTACCAGAAGTGTCCGATGACAACCGCGGCGACGCCCGGGAAGACCGCGTAGTTGAAGGCGCGCGCGAGTTCCGTCGTCGTCGCCAGCGAGAGCGCCTGCGCCAGGGACCATTCCGCCACCCCGGCGATGATCAGGGCGAGCGGCAGGGCGAGGGGCGTCTGGCCTCGGCGACGAAACGCCAGCACCGCGTAGAGCACCGACACGAGGCCGGCCGCCGCGGACAGCAAAACCATCGCAGTTCGCACCGTCACCCCTTCCGAGTCGTACCCATCTCATCGACGGCCCAGGGCGGGACCTAACGTTTCGTGATCGAGACACACCTGAGAGTTACCGCCCCGGCCGGCGAGAGCTTCGTCACGCGATGACTCAGCGCTCCGACGCGAGCAGCGCCGGCGTCGGCGGTGGCCGGGTCGGGCACGGCCCTTTTTCGTACGGGTCGCGCAGAGCACCCGATCGGCAGACCCGGCGACCGCCCGCTCCGGGCCGTCCGCCCGCTGCGGCCGCAGGCGGTGGCCGAGCGCCCGCCCCGCTATTCGGCGAGGCTGGGTGCCCGGCGGGACCACCGGTGCGCCTCGAGCTCCTCGACGATGAACCGGGCGACATCGGCACGCGTGATGCGCCGGCCACCCTCCGGCGTGCTGTCTTCGCTGACCCGGTACGTGCCGGTGGGTTCGCGGTCCCGGAGGTGGGTGGGGCGCACGAACGTCCAGTCGAGGTCGCTGTCGCGCACGATCCGCTCCATCCGGGCCATGTCGGCGTAGAGGTCCGCGCCGATGGGACGGATCAGGGCCCGGTACCACCAGGCGTGGTGCGGGTCGTCGAGCCGGACCCCGACCGAGGTGATGGCCAGCAGCCGGTGGGCGCCGCAGGCCCGCATCGCGGCGACCGTGGCGCGGGCCGCGTCGGAGTAGAGGTTGCCGGCCTTGCGGCCGGCCGGGCCGATGGCGCAGACCACGGCGTCGTGGCCCTGGATCACGGCGCGCAGGCTGCCGGTGTCGCGGACGTCGGCACGTTCCACCCGCAGGCCGGGGGTCGCCGGCATGCTCGCGGGGTCGCGGACGGCGGCGGTGACGCGGTGCCCGCCGCGCAGGGCCTCCGCCACGATCAGGCGGCCGGTGCGGCCGGCGGCCCCGAGGACGACAACATTCCCGCTCATGCGTGTTCCCTTCGGCGATGGCCATCACGAACGTTGTTCGTGACGGACGATGTTCGCTACGAACGCGGTTTGTCAAGGCGGTAGATTGTCGGCGTGACTGACAGCACCGGTCCGGTCCGCGACAATCCGCGCACCCGCCCCGCCAAGGCCCCGCTGAGCCGCCAGGCCGTGATCGCCGCGGCGCTCGGCCTCGTCGACGAGGCCGGCTACGCCGCGGTGACCATGCGCCGGGTCGCGCAGGCCCTGGACACCGGCCCGGCGTCGCTCTACGTCTACGTGGCGGATCGCGACGAACTGATGGCCGAGGCCTACGACCTGGCACTGGCCGAGGTGGAGCCGCCCGGCCCGGTCGACGGGGACTGGCGGGCGCGGCTGGAACTGCTCGTCGGCCGGGCCATCGCCGCCCTCGGCGGTCATGACGACATCGCCCTGGTCGCGATCACCCGGGTGCCGACCGGGCCGAACGCCCTGCGCCTGCTGGAGGCGACGATGACCCTGCTGCGGGCCGGCGGCGTCGACGACTCCGTGTGCCCGTGGGCGGCGGACGTGCTGGACCAGTACGTGACCTCGTCAGCCCTGGAACTCGCCGCCCGGCTGCGCGATCAGCGGGCCGTGGCGGCGGCCGGGGGTGCGGCCGAGGCGACCGAGGAGGCCATGTCCCGGGCCGCCGGGTCCGAACTCGACGCGATCTACGGTGAACTGCCGGCGGACGTCTATCCGACCATTCACGCCCTGCGCCCGGCGATGACCACCGCCGGCCGCAACGGCCATTTGTATGCCACCTGGAAACTCGGCGTCATCATCGACGGCCTCCTGGCCCACCGCCGACACCCGTAGCAATTATTTACCTTTGAAATCGCGCACCTGAATACGCGGCAGCGCGGCAACAGCAGGCCCCGGCGCCGTCCCGTGCCGATACACATTAGGCCTGATCAGCGCCGCCCGCTGTACGCCAGGGGACGACTTTCTTATCTTGTCGGGACAGGAGACCGCCCAAAAGCCGCCTAATGCCGCGGCCGCCAACGGTCAACTTTTCGCGCCGGAGAGTTATTTATTTCACGCTTCCGATGCATTACATTCTCGCCATGACTCGACCGGAACTGCCGCGGCGCGTTGAGCAAACCCGGGCGCTGCTGTCGCTGCAGGTTTACCTGACGTTGCTCGTCCTGTTCTTCATGACGTTCCTGATGCGGTTCCTGTTCCACACCTTCAGCACGTCTCGCAGCGACAGTTTCTCACCCACCTTCGTGATCATGGTGGCTCTCCCGATCATGCTGTGGCTGTCGACCAGGCTGTTCCGCCCGGGCTGGTGGGCCGGCTGGACCCTTGCCTTCGTCGCGGAACTCGCCACCCTGGTGACCGCCATCGGCTCGATCCTCGGCCCGTTCGCCGGCATCGCGGCGGTCATCCTGTTGGCGCTGGCGACCTACGTCCTCGTCAACCTCTTCCGCGCGGAGGTCCGCCAGTTCTTCTTCGGACGACCGCCACCGGCTCCCGGGTCGCCGGACGCCGCCGCCGTCCCGGGAGGCGAGCAACCCCGGCACCGCTCCGGCCACTGACCGCGGACGGGGCGGCTCAATCCTCGACGAGCCGCCGCAGCGACGGCAGCAGGCCTTCGAGATCGACGGAGGTTCTGAAGGCGACGACGGTGGTGCCCTGGTCGTCGCGATCGCGCCGCTCGGCGGGGGCCGGGAAGAGCCGCAGGACCTCACGCATCGCGTCGTCGACCTCCGTGACCGGGTCGGCCCATGGAGACCAACGGCAGTGGATCCGGCGCTAAGCCATAGCGTGCCTGGTCAGCCTCGCGGGGATGGCTCTTTCGCGGCCGCGCGGTCGGTACGGATGTTGCGGTAGATCGTCATGGGGGTGACGCCGCAGGAGGTGGCGATCTCGGCCATCGTGAACTGGCGCTGTCGTACATGCGTTGCGCCTTGTTGATCAGGGCGGAGGTCATCTTGGGTTTGCGGCCGCCGGTGCGGCCTCGGGCGCGTGCGGCGGCGAGGCCGGCGAGAGTGCGTTCTTTGATGAGGGCGGCTTCGTATTCGGCCATGAGGGCGAACATCCCGAAGACGAGCTTGCCGTGCGCGGTGGTGGTGTCGACGATGCCGTTGGTCAGCGACTTGACGCCGACCCCGCGAGCTTCGAGGGCGGAGACGATGTCGACCAGGTCGCGGAGGCTTCGGCCGGGCGTACCCGATCTTGTGTCCCACCGTCGCACTCTGTCGAAACCTACCTGCGGAACGGCTTTGCGATGCGTTGTTTTCGCTATGCGTTTTGGTAGGTATGGGTGCTGGGCTGATGCTCGACGGTGACCGACTCGGATGGGGTCCATCGCAGACGATCGTTTGTGATGACCCATCAGTTGGCCGCGCGGCGGGGTATCGACTAGGCAGACGATTTGCCGTCGACGTTGGTGGACATGGTGTGCAGGATGCCGGGCAGCTGCCTCAGCGTGGCGGCGGGCAGGTCGCGGATCGTCTCCTCCGCGAGGGTGACCCACAGCTCCCGGATCTGGTCGGCAAGCGCTTTGCCGCTGTCGGTCAGCGCTACGACGGTGGCGCGCTTGTCGGCCGGATCCGGGGTGCGCCGGATGTGGCCGGAGACCTCCAGCTTTCGAGTCATCAGCGTGACGCTGGGCGGCTCGCAGCCCAGCGCCTCGCTGAGCTGAGCCTGGATCAGCGGGCCGACCCGGTCGAGCTCGAGCAGTACGGCCTCTTGGCCGGCGTGCAGGCCGAGCGGGGCCAGCAACTGCGCAGCCCGGGCCCGGTGACGCAGGCTGAGCAGGCGGATTGCCTGGTTGAGGGCGTCGGCATACTCGGGATCCATGGGCCCTCCTTGACAACAACATTGGTTACGCGCATAAGATTATGCGCATAACCATTATGCGCGTAACCAATGTTACACAGTCTCGAGGAGCCGACGTGACGGTGAAGGTCGCAGTCTTTTACTACAGCTCGACGGGCACGGTTCACGCCCTCGCTGAGGCCATCGCCGAGGGCGCCACCTCGGCTGGGGCCGAGGTGCGACTGCGCCGGGCCGCCGAGCTGGCCCCCGCTGACGCCATCGACCAGAACCCGCAGTGGCGTCAGCATCTCGACGCCACCAGCGCGGTGCCGGTGGCTCAGCTCGACGACCTGGCCTGGGCCGACGCGTACGCGTTCGGCACGCCGACCCGGTTCGGGACGCCGGCCGCGCAGCTGAAGCAGTTCATCGACCAGGCCGGCGGCCTGTGGCGCGAGGGAGTCCTGGCCGACAAGCCGGTGACGGCGTTCACCTCGGCCTACAACCGGCACGGCGGCAGCGAGGCCACGATCCTGGCCTTGGGCAACGTCTTCTACCACTGGGGCGCGCTGATCGTGCCGCCCGGCTTCACCGACGCGACGGTCTACGCCGCCGGTGGCAACCCCTACGGCACCGTCTCGACCGGGGGTGCCGGCCCCGACGCCGCGGCACTTGATGCTGCCCGCTACCAGGGCCAGCGGCTGGCCAACTTCGCCGTCCGGCTGAAGGGTGCCCCCCTCGTCGCGGGCGCTGCCCAAAGCGCCTGAGGCACAGTCCGATAAAGCGGAGGAAGTCATGACGAGTACCCGTGCCGACAGCCAGGTGGTCAAGCCGTACACCGGCCCGTCCTGGCTGGTTCTCGCGCTGGCGTGCGCCTGTCAGTTCATGGTCATTCTCGACGTGGCGATCGTTAACGTCGCGCTGCCGGCGGTGCAGCGGGATCTTGGGTTCACCGACACCGGACTGGTCTGGGTGGTGAACGGCTACGTCCTGGCGTTCGCCGGGTTCATGCTCCTGGGCGGTCGCGCGGCTGACCTGTTCGGTCACCGCCGCATGCTGGTGTCCGGGCTCGCCCTGTTCTCGCTGGCCAGCCTGGCCGCGGGCCTGGCGACCAGCGCGGAGATGCTGGTCGCCGCCCGCACCGCGCAGGGGCTGGGTGGCGCGATACTTGCCCCGGCCACCCTTGCCGTGATCAACACCTGCTTCTCTGCGGGGGTGCAGCGCGGCCGTGCGTTCGGGGCGTGGTCCGCTTCCGGTGGCGTCGGTGGCATGGTCGGTGCGGTTGCCGGCGGTGTGCTGACGACGGGACTGTCCTGGCGGTGGGTGTTCCTGATCAACGTGCCGATCGGGGCGGTGCTGATCGCGGTGGCGATGGCGTCGCTGACCGCGAGACCCGGCCGCCGCGAGGTGATGGATCTGGCCGGTGCGATTACTGGTACGGCCGGGTTGGCGGCACTGATCTACGGCGTCATGCAGACTGCCGACAACGCGTGGGGATCCGCGGGGGTGCTCGCCCCGGTCGTGGCCGGCGTCTTCCTGCTGGCGATCTTTCTGGTGGTGGAGCAGCGGTTCGCCACGGCGCCGATGATGCCGCTGAGGCTGTTCAGCAACCGCAGCGTGGCGGTCAGCAACGCGATGCTTCTCCTGTTCGGTGGCATCGCCATCGCGATGTGGTTCTTCACGTCCCTCCTCATGCAGAACGTGCTGGGCTACAGCGCGCTCTACGCCGGGCTGGGGCAGACGCCGGCCGCGGTCATGTTCGTGCTGGTCGCGCGGTTCGCCGTCGGATGGCTGCCGAAGACCGGCGTGCGCCTGCTGGTGCTGGCCGGGTGCGCGAGTTTCGTAGCCGGGTTCGCCTGGTTCTCGCAGGCGGGCGTCGGCAGCCACTACGTGACGAGCGTCCTGGGTCCGGCACTGCTCGTGTCGATCGGCATCGGCCTGGTTTTCCCGACGCTGATGGCGTCGGCGACCGCCGACGTCCAGCCGCGCGACGCCGGCATCGTCGGCGGTCTGGCCAATACGGCCGGCCAGGTCGGCGGTTCGGTGGCGCTGGCGGTGTTCGCGACCGCGGCCGCCGCCCGCACCGCCTCGCACAGCAGTAGCAGTTTCTCTCCTGAGGCTCTGGCCTCCGGGTACGAACTGGTCTTCGGCCTGGCGGTCGGATTCGCCCTGGCAATCGCCGCGGTCAGCCTGCTGTTGCCTTCGCGACAGCGGAACTGACCCGCGACCACAGAAGACATCGCGTTGCCCACGTGGGTGACCCCCTGGCGGCCGACCCCTCGGACCCGGCATCCCGCGTGGGCAGCGGCCGCCGGTAACCGACCAGGGACACAGTCGTTCGGTGCGGCGCCACAGGCGTTCACTCCTCGACCCTGTCGGGGTCGCGCAGCGGTCGGCGTTGACAGCCGAGGTCGGGCAACGCGAACTCGTAATGGCCGTGCACGTTGATGTGTTTGTGTTGGTAGGCCGACAGTCGGGCGGCGTCGGCGTAACCCTGGCCACGTAAAGCGTCCAGGGCGTGGTTTAGGTACAGGGTGTTCCACAAGGTAAAGCAATTCAGGACGAGCCCGAGCGCGCCGAGCTGATCCTCCATGCCGGCGTGATACGCCTGATACAGCTCGCCTCTGCGACCGTGGAAGACGTGCCGGCCCAAACCGTGGCGGCCTTCCTGCAGGTTGCGCATCCCCTTGAGGTGCCGGCGGTAACCGGGGTCGTCGGCGAAGCGCAGCCACCGGCGCGGCACATGGTGGTGTGCCGCGGCGACGGACGCCGCCATGAGCTCGGCCCGCAGCGACGCCGACTCGGTCGGGTGGCCGATCAGCCGCGGTCACCGCCGGATCGACGGTCTGCGAGATCAAGCCCTGATATCGACGAAACGAGGGGTGATCGGCATTCACAACGGTTAAATTTATAGCTCCAGAGTGGTCTTAACCTTCGATTCTTAATCATCGATTAGTGTCGAGGCATCCGCACTGATTGTGCGGGAGTGACCACGAGGAGCGAAGTTTTGATGGTTCATGAGGCGCGTGGTGGCGTCGGCCAGCGTTTGGTCCGCGCCATCGTCGTCGGCATCGCAGCGATCTTCGCGGCTACCCTGGTCGGTGCTCCGGCCCAGGCGGCCCTGACCCCGGCGTGGTCCGGATGGTCGCAGGTGCCCGGCGGGGGTGCGACACCGGACTCGCCCGCCACCACCACCTACAACGACATCCAGTACGTGTTCATCCGCGGCACCGACAACCGGATCTACGTGCAGGCCCAGAACGGCGTGCGGCACTCCGGCTGGCGCGAGGTGCCCGGCACCGGCCTGACCCCGTCCGCCCCGGCGGCCGCGGTGTACCGGGACAGGCTGTACGTGTTCGTCCGGGGCACCGACGACCGGATCTACAGCAACACCCTCACCAACACGACCTGGGGCAACCAGTGGACCCAGGTCCCCGGCACCGGCATCACCCCCAGCGCACCCGCGGCCGCGGCGTACCGGGACAAGCTGCAGGTGCTCATCCGGGGCACCGACGACCGGGTCTACAGCAACACCCTCACCAGCACCACGTGGGGCAACCAGTGGACCCAGGTCCCCGGCACCGGCATCACCCCCAGCTCACCGGCGGTCGCGGTGTACCAGGACAGGCTGTACGCGCTGGTCCGCGGCACCGACGACGGCGTCTACAGCAACACACTTACCAACACGACCTGGGGCAACCAGTGGACCGTGGTACCGGGCACCGGCCTGACCCCGTCCGCGCCGAGCCTCGTCGCGTACCGCGGTGATCTGCACGCCTTCGTCCGCGGCACGGACAACCGGATCTACCTCAACACCCTGACGAACACGATCTGGGGCAACCAGTGGACGGAGGTGCCCGGCGGCGGCGCAACCCCGTCCGCTCCCGGCGCCGGCGCGTACCAGGGCGTGCTGCACCTGTTCGTCCGGGGCACGGACAACGCCATCCTGCTCAACCGGGTCGGCCCCCCGCTGCCCTGACCGCCCGGGCAGCCGCCTCGGATCCGGCGACCGCACGGTCCCGGATCCGAGGCCGGCGCGCGCCCCGGCCCGGGGGGCCCCCCCCCCCCCCACACCCCCCCC
>NZ_JBEZXZ010000160.1:0-20373 GCF_040638275.1 Actinoplanes sp. NPDC026623
GCGCCGACGGCCTGATCAACGCCACCCCGGTGGGCATGGAGCAGCACCCGGGCCTGCCCGTGCCGGCCGAGCTGCTGAGCCCGGGGCTCTGGGTCGCCGACGTCATCTACCGGCCGCTGGAGACCGGCCTGCTGCGCGCGGCGCGGGCGGCCGGCTGCCGCACGCTCGACGGCGGCGGCATGGTCGTGCACCAGGCCGCGGAGGCGTTCCGGCTGTTCACCGGCCGCCCGCCGCAGGTCGGCCGGATGCTCCGGCACTTCGCGGCCCTGACCGCGCCGGCCGGGCGAGGCAGCCGTGCGTAGGGCCGGCTCAGCCGGGGTCCCGACCGAGATAGGCGGGCAGGATCGACGGCGGGATCGGCCCCTTGATCCGGCGGCCCTGCTGGGTCTCCTCCCACGCGTGGGCGAGGATGCCGACGCTGCGGCTGAGCACGAACAGGCCCCGGGCCAGCGGCGCCGGGAAGCCGAGCTCGGCGTAGATGACCGCGGTGGCGCCGTCGATGTTCATCGGCACGTGCCGTCCCGCCCGCGCGTTCAGCAGCTCCTCGATCGCGCGGGCCGCCGCCAGGTGCCGCCCGGCGACGACGCCGTCGCGCACCGCGTCGTCCACCAGCGCCAGCAGCGGCCCCCGGCGCGGATCCACCGGGTGGAAGCGATGGCCGAACCCCGGCAGGTAGGGCGAGCGCTCCCGCCACCGGGCGACCACGGCGGCGGCGTCGCCGGTCTCGCAGATCTCGTCCAGCAGCGCGACGCACTGCTCGCCGGCGCCGCCGTGCACGTCGCCCAGCACGTTGACCCCGCTGGCGACGGCGTTGTTCAGCCCGACGCCGCAGGTGGCCGCCATCCGGGCGATCGCGATCGACGGCGCCTGCGGGCCGTGGTCGACCCCGGCCACCAGGGCGGCCTCCAGCAGCGCGGACTCGCGCGGCGCCGGCAGGTCGCCGCGCAGCATCAGCCAGATCATGCCGGTCAGCCCGGTCGTGCCGATGAGGTCCTGCACCGGGCGCCCGCGCAGCTCGATGACGCCGGGTTCGATGCGGCTGATCGCCGTCGCCCACCACCCGGCGACCTCGTCGCGGGTGCCGTCGCCGGTCATCGCGGTGCCCCGGCCGCGGCACGCCACCGGGTCAGCAGGCCGGGCAGGTCGGCGTTGTGCTCGCCCAGCGCGGGCGGCGGCGCGGGCGGCGCGAACTGTTCGCCGTCGAAGAGCACCCCGTTGCCGGTCACCCGCAGCGGGCCGGCGGCGGCGGGCGCCGCGCCCTCGGGGAAGGGCAGCTCGCTGATGAATCCGCGGCCGGCGGCCTGCGCGGACCCGACGGCCTGCGGCACGGTGAGTATGCGGGCGGCCGGAACGCCCGCCGCGGCGAGGATCCGTTCCCAGTCGGCCGCCGGCCGGGCGGCCAGCGCCTCGTTGATCTCGCGGTTCAGCGCGTCGCGATGCTCCTTGCGCGACTCGCGCCCGGCGAACCGCGGATCGGTGCAGAGCCCGGGGCGCCCGATCAGCCGGCACAGCGTCTCGAACTGCTCCTGCCGGTTCGCGGCGATGTTCAGCGGGCCGTCGGCGGCGTCGAAGGTCCCGGACGGCGCGGCGGTGGCGTTTTGATCCCCCGTCGGCTCCGGCGCGACGCCGCTGACCAGGTAGTTGGAGACCGCCCAGCCCATCGCGGAGACGGAAGCCTCCAGCATGGACACGTCGAGGAAGCAGCCCGGCCCGCCGGGCCCGCGCCCGGCGAGGGCGGCGCAGATCGCCAGCGCCGCGGTCAGGCCGCCGACGGTGTCGCAGATCGGGAAGCCGACGCGCAGCGGCGCCGACTCGGGGGTGCCGGTGATGCTCATCATCCCGGACAGCCCCTGGATGATCTGGTCGTAGGCGGGCGCCTGGCTCATCGGGCCCGCCTGGCCGAAGCCGGTGATCGCGCAGTAGATCAGCCCGGGGTTCATCGCCCGCAGCCGCTGCGGGTCGTAGCCGAGGCGGCCCAGCACGCCGGCCCGGAAGTTCTCCAGCAGCACGTCGGCGCCGGCGACGAGCCCGGCGAAGGACTCCCGGTCGGCGGCGTCCTTGAGGTCCAGCTCGATCGACTTCTTCCCGGCGTTCTGCGCCAGGAAGGAGGCGCCCAGCCCGGCGGAGTTCAGCGCCGGGTCGGGGCCGAGGCGCCGGGCCAGGTCGCCCTGTCCGGGCAGCTCCACCTTGACGACCTCGGCGCCGAGCAGCATCAGGTGATAGCTGCAGTACGGCCCGGCGAGCACGTTCGTCAGGTCGAGCACCCGGACGCCGGACAGTGGTCGCTCGTGCATGGGCATGGGTCCTTCCGCGAGGTGCGGCGATCAGAACGACGAGCCGAGCGGGTGGTCGAAGCCGCGCTCGGCCATCCGCTGGGCCACCTCCTTCAGGTCGCGCGCGAAGGTGTCGATCCGTTCGTCGGTGAAGCGCAGGGTCGGCCCGCTCAGGCTCAGCGCCGCCACGACCGTGCCGGAGCGCCCGAGGATCGGCACCGCGACGGCGGTCAGGCCCTCCTCGCGCTCGCCGTGGCTGACCGCGTGGCCGAGCAGCGCGGCCTCGTCGATCCACTCCTGCAGGCGGCGGGCGTGGCCCTCGCCGTACGGGGAGGAGCGCGCGACCCGGGCGAGCAGGGCCGGGCTCGCGTTGCGCAGCAGCACCTTGGCGGAGGCGCCGGCCCAGAGCGGCAGCTCGTCGCCGATGTGCACGACGTGCCGCAGCGGCTGCGGGCTCTCCTGCTGGGCGATGCAGACCCGGACGATGTCGCGGGCGACGTAGACGTTCACCGTCTCCCGGTCGCGGGCGGCGAGGTCGCGCATCATCCGCTTGGTCTCCGGCGGCAGCTCCCAGCTGCTGCGCGCGAGGTGCGCCCAGCGCCAGAGCCCGGGGCCCGCCATGTAGCCGGTGCTGGTGGCCCAGAGCAGGCCGATCTGTTCGAGCGTCTGAATGAGACGGATGACGGTTGTCTTGGCGAGCCCGGTGGCCGCCACGGCGTCCCGGATGGTGATCAGCGGCCGTTCCTCGGTGAGCAGCGACAGGATGTCCAGCGCGCGCTGGACGCTGCGGACGCCGTGGGTCTCCGACCCTGTCTCCCGGGTCTCGGTGGGCTGCACGGTTCCTCACTTCCTGGCGCCGGACGCGGCGCCGACACGGTTCACGGGCAGCCCGATTCTGCCGCCCGGCTACCCGGTTCAGCGGGCGGTAACTTTTCCGACTCGCGCTATTGCCAGGAAGCAGCGGTCGCCCGTACGTTACACCTAGTCCGCACAGTGGTCCAATATACCGCCTGATGGTCCATCTAGTGGATCGCCCCGAGGGAGTGCAGCCGATGCTCGACGCGATACTCAAGGCGGCGGGGTCCGGCGCCGCCGCCGACGCTCCTTCCTTGCTCGCGGGCGCCTGGGGTGGTGACGGGAGCGTCGCGGAGCGGATCGGTCCCTACACCGGGTCGGTGGTCAGCAGGGCCCGGGTCGCGGGCGACGCCGAGGTCCGCACGGCGGTTCGATACGCCCAGAACAGCGCGAAAACCGTCGCCCGGATGGCGCCCGCGACCCGGGCCGGAATCCTGGAGAACGCGTCCCGGCTGACCGCCGCCCGGCGCGGCGAGATCGCCGGCCTGCTCGCCCTGGAGCTCGGCAAACCGGTGCGCGACGGGCTCGGCGAGCTCGACCGGGTGGCCGACACCCTCGCCGTTTGCGCCGCCGAGGCCCGCCGGATCGGCGGCGACATGCTCCCGGTCGCCGGCTGGGAGCGCGGCATCGGCAACACCGCGCTCACCTACCGGGCGCCGGCCGGGGTGGCCCTCGCGATCACCCCGTTCAACGCCCCGGCCAACCTGCTCGCGCACAAGCTGGGCGCCTCGTTCGCCGCCGGCAACACCACGATCGTCAAGGCGCCGCCGCAGGCGCCCGCGGTCACCGCCGCGGTGGTCGCCCTGCTGCTCGAGGCCGGCGCGCCCGCCGAGGCGGTGCAGCTGCTGCACGGCGGTGCGGAGGTCGGCGCGGCGCTCTGCGCGGCGCCGGAGATCGGCGTCATCAGCTTCACCGGCAGCGCCGCCACCGGTGCCGCCGTCGCCCGCGCGGCCGGCGCCAAGCGCCTCGTGCTCGAGCTCGGCGGCAACGCCGCCACCATCGTCTGCGAGGACGCGGACCTCGCCGAGGCCGCCCGGGTCTGCGCCCGGACCGGCTACAGCAACTCCGGGCAGAGCTGCATCTCGGTGCAGCGCGTCTACGTGCACTCGTCGCGCTACGACGAGTTCGTCGCGGCGTTCACCGCCGAGGCGGCGGCGCTGCGGGTCGGCGATCCGCTCGATCCGGCGACCGACGTCGGCACGATGGTGGACGAGCGGGCCGCCGAGCGGGTGGTCTCCTGGGCCGCCGCGGCCGCCGCCGGTGGGGCCGTCATCACCGTGGGCGGCACCCGCGACGGCGCCACGGTCGCGCCGACCGTGGTCGCCGGGCCTCGCGAGGACGCCGAGGTGGTCACCCAGGAGGTCTTCGGCGCGCTGGTCTCGGTGCTGCCGTACGACCGGTTCGACGCCGTGCTCGCGGCGTGCAACACCAGCCGCTACGGCCTGCAGGCCGGCCTGTTCACCCGCGACATCGGCCGGATCCTCACGGCCTGGCGGGAGCTGGAGGTCGGCGGCCTGATCGTCAACGGCTCGTCCAACTTCCGGCTCGACCACGTGCCGTTCGGCGGCGTCAAGGACTCCGGCTTCGGCCGTGAGTCGCCGCGGCACATGGTCGACGAATACACCGTGGTCAAGACCCTGCTGCTGCGGGGCCTCTCCGTCTGGGGTGAACAATGACCGAGCACACCGCCGCCGACGTCCTGGTACGCCAGCTCGCCTCCTACGGCGTCGAGTACGTCTTCGGCACCTGCGGGCACACCAACATCGCCCTGCTGGACGCGATCGGCCGCAGCGGCATCGAGTTCGTCATCGGCCGCCACGAGCAGACCGCCGCGCACGCCGCGGACGGCTACGCCCGCGCCACCGGCCGGCCCGGCGTGCTGCTGACGCACGTCGGCCCCGGCATGCTGAACGCGGTGACCGGCGTGGCCACGGCCGCGCTGGACTCGGTGCCACTGGTCGCCATCGCCGGCGACATACCGTCCTATCTGCACGGCCGCCACCCGCACCAGGAGATCAACCTGCACGCGGACGCGGACCAGACGGCCGTGTACCGCCCGTTCGTCAAGCGCGCCTGGCACGTGCGGCGGGCCGAGGACCTGCCCCGGTTCACCGAGCGGGCCTTCTGGACCGCCACCTCCGGCCGCCCCGGCGCGGTCCTGCTCAACGTGCCGATGGACCTGTTCTCCCGGCCGCTGCCCGCCGCCCACGCCGACGGCCGCCCGCTGGTCGTCCACGCCACCCGCCCCGGCCTGCCGCAGCCCGACGCGGACCGGATCGCCGCGCTGCTGACCGGTGCCGAGCGCCCGCTGATCTATCTCGGCGGCGGCCTCGGCGGCGACGCGGGCCGGCGGGCGCTGCTGGACCTCGCCGAGCATCTCGACATCCCGGTCGCGCACTCGCTGATGGCCAAGGGCGCGCTGCCCGACGAGCACCCGCTCGTGCTCGGCATGACGGGTTTCTGGGGGCTCGAGGTCACCAACGACTACGCCCGCGACGCCGACGTGGTGCTGGCCATCGGGACCCGGTTCGCCGAGACCGACGCGAGTTCGTGGAATCCGGCGTACACGTGGAGTTTTCCGCCCTCGCGCCTGATCCAGATCGACATCGACCCGGCGGAGATCGGCCGCAACTACCCGGTCGAGATCGGCGTGGTCGCCGACGCGGGGCTCGCCGTCACCGCGATCGAGCGGGCCGTCCGCGGGCGGCACCCCGAGCGGGTCGCCCGGCCCGACCTGCGCGAGCGGATACGCAAGGCACGCACCGAGCTGTTCGCGGCCAGCGCCGAGCGCGGCCGCAGCGCGGCGTTCCCGCTGCGCCCCGAGCGGATCCTCGCCGACGTGCGCGCCGCGCTGCCGGCGGACGCGGTGCTGGTGACCGACGTGGGCTGGAACAAGAACGGCGTCGCGCAGTGCTACCCGCTGCCCGCCGAGGGCCGGTTCATCACCCCGGGCGGCGCGTCCACGATGGGCTTCGGGCCGGCGGCCGCGCTGGGCGTGCAGATCGCCCAGCCCGATCGGGTGGTGCTCGCGCTCATCGGGGACGGCGGGATGAGCGCGCAGCTGCCGGCCCTGCCGATGGCGGTCGAGCGGGGCCTGCCGGTGATCTTCCTGGTGATGAACAACCGGGCCCACGGCACCATCTCCGACCTGCAGTCGACCTACTTCGGCCGCAGCTACGGCTGCGACTTCACCGGCCCGGACGGTCAGCCGTACAGCCCGGACTTCGCCGCCCTGGCCCGCGCCTGCGGCGCCGACGGCTACCTGGTCGGCGAGCCGGGCGAGCTCCTCGTCGCGCTCGCGGCGGCCATCGAGCGCCGCCGCCCGGCGGTCATCGACGTACCGATGGTCAACGAGCCGGTGCCGACCCCCGGGCACTGGAACATCAAGGACATCTACCAAGGGGTCTTCGAGTGATCAGCGCGCCAAATCCACAGATGAGGTGAGATGCACATGACCCGACTCCGCACCGCCGTCGCCGCGGTCCTGGCCGTCGTCCTGGCCGCCGGCTGCAGCGCTCCCGGCGGTGACAAGGACTCCGCCGGAGACGACTCCGGGCCCATCAAGATCGCCCTGGTCGACGCGCAGAGCGGGCAGCTCAGCTCGCTCGGCGCGTGGGAGCTCAAGGGCGCCAAGCTGGCCGTGTCCGAGTGGAACGCCAAGGGCGGCATCAACGGCCGGCAGATCCAGCTGGACGTCTTCGACGATCAGGGCGACCCGACCACCGGCACCAACCTGGCCCGCAAGATCGACAGCGAGGGTCACATCGCGATGATCGGCACCGCGGAGAGCGCGGTCACCATCGCCATGGCGCCCACCCTCAAGAGCGCCGGCATCCCCAACATCACGTCCGGCCAGTCGCCGGGCCTGGTGGCCGTCGGCAGCGAGTTCCTCTTCCTGAACGGGCCGACCAGCACCACCTACGACGAGACGCTCGCGAAGTACATCGTCGACAAGCAGGGCATCAAGAGCATCGCGATGATCACCAACAACGGCTCGTACGGCAAGGGCGAGCACGACGCCTTCACCAAGGCGCTCGCGTCGCGCAGCGTCACCCCGGTCGCCGATCAGGTGGTCACCGCCGATCAGAAGGACTTCAGCGCCGCGCTCACCACGATCCGGCAGAAGAATCCGAAGATCATCTTCCTGGGTGCCGAGGAGGTGGAGTCCGGCCTGATCGTCAAGCAGGCCCGCGACCTGGGCATCACGGTGCCGTTCGCCGGCGCCGCGCCGCAGGGCACCCCGGTCTTCCTGGACACCGCGGGCGCCGCCAACGCCGAGGGCACCATCGTGAGCTCGCCGTACCTGAGCAACGACATCAGCGAGGCCTCCCGGGCGTTCGCCGCGGCGTACCAGGCGGCCTACCACGAGGAGGCCGAGCTGCACGGCGCGAAGGCCTACGACGGCACCCAGATCATGCTCACCGCGATGAAGACCAGCAACGTGGCCACCGGCAAGGAGCTCGCCGACGCCATCCGGGCCACCAGATACCAGGGCCTGCTCGGCAGCTTCGCGTTCGACCAGACCGGTGTCGGCATCTTCGCCACCTCGATCGGCACCATCAAGGGCGGAAAACTGGTCGCCGCCGCCGGTTGACCGCAACCCTCCCCGGCGGCCGGCTCCCCGGCCGCCGGGCCCGCCGTCCTTTCAGGGAGAGCCATGCAGGTCTTTCTACAGACGTTCATCGGCGGGCTGAGTCTCGGCGCCATCTACGCCCTGGTGGCGCTGGGCTTCTCGCTCGTCTACCGCACCATGGGCCTGGTCAACTTCGCGCACGGCAACGTCGTCACGGTCGGCGCCTACCTCGCGTCGACCTTCTACCTGTCGAGCAGGCTGCCGTTCGTGCTGTCGATGGCCGTCGCGATCCTGCTGACCGGCGCGATCGGCCTGGTGATCGAGCGGGTGCTGCGCCCCCTCGAGAACAAGGACTTCGACCTCATGCTGATCGGCACCATCGGCTTCGGCATCGTGCTCGAGGCGCTGATCATCATGATCTGGGGAGCGACCGGGCGCGCCGTGCCCTCGCCGGTGCCGGGCGCGCCGATCGACCTGTTCGGCGTCCGGATCCGCACCTACGACCTGGTGGTCCTGGCGATCGCGGCGACCGCGACGGTCCTGCTGGTCTTCTTCCTGTCCCGCACCAAGCGCGGCGCGGCGATGCAGGCCGTCGCCATGGACCACGAGGCGGCCACCGCGGTCGGCATCCACGTGGGCCGCAGCAACGCGACCGCGTTCATGATCGGCGCCGGGCTGGCCGCGCTGGCCGGCGGCCTGGTCGGGCCGCTGCTCTACGTCAGCCCGGCGATGGGCGGCGCGCTCGGCATCAAGGGCTTCGCGGCCGCCATCCTCGGCGGCTTCGGCAGCATCCCGGGCGCCGTCATCGGCGGGCTGGCCATCGGGGTGCTGGACGGCTTCACCGCCGGGCACTTCCAGGGCTACTCGGAGCTGGTCACCTTCCTGGTCTTCACGATGATCATCATGATCCGGCCGACCGGCATCTTCGGCGAGCGGACGGTGAACCGGGCATGAGGTACCGGATCGCGGGATTCGCGGCGCTCGCCGTGGCGGCCTGGCTGCTGCCGTACGGGCTGGACACGTACGCCATCCACGTCGTCAACGTCATCATCATCTTCGCGCTGCTGGCCGTCGGGCTGGGCCTGGCCATGGGCGTCGCCGGGCAGGTCAACCTCGCCCAGGTGGCGTTCTTCGGCGTCGGCGCGTACGCGACGGCCATCCTCACCACCCGGGCCGGCCTCGGATTCTGGGTCTCGGCGGTACTCGCGGTCGCGGCGACCGCGGCGATGGGGCTGCTCGTCGGCACCCCGGCGCTGCGGATCCAGTCGCACTACCTGGGCATCGTCACGCTCGGCCTGGCCCTGGCGTTCACCAACTGGGTGACCAACGCCCAGGTGGCGGGCGGCGCGGAGGGCATCTCCAACATCCCGGTGCCGACGCTGCCGGGCGTCGACCTGTCCAACGAGTACCTCTTCTACTACCTCGAGCTGATCGTCCTGGCCGGCGGGCTCCTCTTCGGACTGTTCGTGGTGCGGACCGGGCTGGGCCGGCGGATGCGGGCGATGCGCGACGACGCCCTGGCCGCCGGCGCGCTCGGCGCCGAGGTGCCGATGCTGCGGATGACCGCGTTCCTGCTCGCCAGCGTCTACGGCGGCGTCGCGGGCGTGCTCTACGCGGGCCTGATCCGGTACGTGGCACCGGAGTCGTTCGGCATCGCCGGCATGTTCCTGCTGCTCGCGATGGTCATCATCGGCGGGCGGCAGAGCCTGATCGGCTGCGTGGTCGGTGCCGTCGCGCTCTCCGTGGTGCGCGAGCTGCTGGTCGACCATCCGACCTACGCGCAGGTCGCCTACGGCACGGTCGTCGTGCTGACCGTGGTCTTCGCGCCCACCGGCCTGGCCGGGCTGCCCGCCCGGATCCGGGCCGCCCGGGGCCGGCGCGGCGCCGTCGCGGCCCAGCTCAAACCGTTCCAGCCGTACGGGCAGAGCGAAGCACCGCCCGCGGACGCCCCGCCGGTGCTGCGCGTCGACGACGTGCACATGCGGTTCCGCGGCCTCAAGGCGCTCGGCGGCGTGTCGCTGACCGTGCGCCGGGGTGAGATCCGCGGCATCGTCGGCCCCAACGGGTCCGGCAAGACCACGCTGTTCAACGTGGTCAGCGGGCTGTACCGGCCGACCGGCGGCCGCGTCGAGTTCGACGCCCGCGACGTGACCGGGCTGGCCCCGTACCGGCTGGCCCGGGCCGGGATCGCGCGCACCTTCCAGAACCTGCGCCTGTTCGGCGACCTCACCGTCCGGGAGAACGTCCTGGTCGCGCTGGACCGCAGCCGCACCGTCGACGGCTGGCGGTACGTCTTCAGCCCGCTGAGCGTGCTGCGCCGCGACCGCCGGCTGCGCGGGCGGGCCGACGAGGTGCTCGAGCGCTACGGCCTGACCGGCTTCGCGGCGCTTCCGCCGCGGTCGCTGCCGTACGGCACCCAGCGCCGGGTCGAGATCGCCCGGGCGGTGGCCGCCCGGCCCCGGCTGCTGCTGCTCGACGAGCCCGCCGCGGGCCTCAACGGCGACGAGGTGCGTCGGCTGGGCGAGATGGTCCGGTCGATCCGCGACAGCGGCGTCACCGTGGTCGTCATCGAGCACAACATGGGCCTGGTGATGTCGCTCTGCGAGCGGATCACCGTGCTGGCCGGCGGCGTCGTCATCGCCGAGGGCAGCCCGGCGCAGGTCGCCGCGGCGCCCGCGGTCATCGAGGCGTACCTCGGCGACTCCATGTCCGCCGACGACGTCGAACTCCCCTCGGAGGTGAACCGGTGAGCACGGCGACCACCACGGCCACGGCGGCGCTGACCGTCAGCGGCCTGACCGTGCACTACGGCGGCGTCTGCGCGGTCCGCGACGTCAGCTTCGAGGTGCCGGCCGGGCAGGCGGTCGGCGTCATCGGGGCGAACGGCGCCGGCAAGACGTCCACGCTGAAGGCCATCATGGGCCTGGTTCCGCGTACGGTCTCGGCGCTGCGGCTCGGCGACGTCGACCTGAGCCGGGTCGCGGCCCGCGACATGGTCCGGCACGGCATCGGGTACGTGCCCGAGGGGCGGCACGTCTTCGCGGGGCTGACCGTCGAGAAGAACCTGCTGCTCGGCGCGTACGCCCGGCGCTGGGACGCCGGGGTCCGCGCCGGGCTGGGCGAGGTCTACGAGCTGTTCCCGGTGCTCGCCCAGATGCGCGGCCGGCTGGCCGGGGCGCTGTCCGGCGGCCAGCAGCAGATGCTGGCGATCGGCCGGGCGCTGATGTCGCGGCCCCGGCTGCTGCTGCTGGACGAGCCGTCGATGGGACTGTCCCCGAAGCTGATCGAGGACATCGTCGCGGTGCTGCAGCGCCTCGGCCGCGAGGGGCTGAGCATGCTGCTGGTGGAGCAGAACGCGAAGCTCACCTTCGAGGCCACCGCCACCTGCCTCGTGGTGGAGAACGGGGAGGTGGCGATGACCGGCACGTCGGCGAAGCTGCGGCACGACCCGCAGGTGCGGCGGATCTATCTGGGGTTGTGAGCGGGTTCAGCGGCAGAACGGCTCCCGGCCCATCGCCGAGGTGATGCCGCCCAGGAGCATGCTGCGGAACAGCGCCGCGCCGGGCACCGTGGAGTCCTCGGCGAACAGCCCGCCGTCGTGGCCCAGCGTGGTCAGCCAGGCCCGGCCGCCGTCGTAGTACTGGCACCAGGCCACCGGGTGGTTCGCCCCGTGTCCGGGATGCCCGGAGCCGCCGGTCACCCCCTCGGCCAGCGTCGATTCGTCGACGGTGGCCAGGACGCGGACCCGCGAGGGGAACGGCACCAGGTTGTACCACTCGTCCCGGAACTCCCAGCGGCGCGGCAGCGCGGCGGTGGAGGAGTCCCGGCGGTCGGCGGTCCGCACGACGCCGTTCTGCTCCGGCCCGTGGTCGTAGTAGTTGGCGCCGCCGAGCAGGCCCTCGTACCAGGACCAGTTGTATTCGGTGCCGAAGGCGTTGTGCACGCCGACGAAGCCGCCGCCGCCGCGGAGGTACTGCCGCAACGAGGTCTGCGCGGCGTCGTCCAGGGTGTCCCGGGAGGTGCTGAAGAAGATGACCGCCTGGTAGCGGAACAGGTTGGCGGGCGACGCCAGCCGGGTGACGTCCTCGGTCCAGTCGACCGCGAAGCCGTTGTCGCGCCCGAGCGCGACGACGCCGTTCTGCACCACGTTGGCCGCGACCAGCGGCGGGTTCAGCCCGGCGGCCAGCGCGGGACCGAGGTTGCCGTGCCGGGGCCCGGCCGTACGGGTGTAGAGCAGCACCCGGTAGCCGGCGGCCGGGTCGGCGTTGCCCCAGTCGTGGTAGCAGCGGGGATCGGTGCCGCGGCAGACGCCGTAGTCGGGGTCGCCGAGTTCCTGTGCGCCGTTACGGTCGGCGGCGGGCGAGCGGGCGCTGCCGAGCAGGAACGCGGCGGCGAGGGCGAGCAGGACGGCGACCGCCGCGGCGAGCGGCGCCGGCGGGCGGGGTCGGGAAGGGGTCATCGGGGACTCCGTTCGGTGAACGGTCCGCTAGATGGACCACACGGACCATTTTGACTAGCCTCACCGTAGGCCGGTCTCCCTTGTGGAGCAACAGGTCACGACACCGCTACGGCGTGGTTTCGCCGCCGCTCGGGGCCTTCCCGCGCAGCACGGCGAGCACGAGAAGCCCGAGACCGACCGGGTACGCGGCGATCAGCGCGACCGCGATGAGGAGGTCCGCGGCCGGGTACGCCGCCAGCAGGTCGAGCGCATCCATCGAGGGGGTCGCCGTCGGCGGGACCTCAGGGCGCCACCCCAGGTTGGCGGCGTCGCCGGCGAGCAGGATCGCGAACCCGGCGATCGCCGGCGCCTTGGCCGCGCCCAGGCGGTGCCGCCACCCGATCGACAGCGCCAGGCCGATCAGGATGGCCGCCACCCAGACGACGTCGGGAAGCAGTCCGGCGACGTGGCTCACGGTGCCACCGCCGGGTCGCCGGCGCGGCGCGGGCTCCGGCCGGCGAGGACCGCCCACACGAGCAGGGGGAACGCGGCCAGCTTCGCGGGCAGCAGCATGAGGTTCACGAGATCGATCCACCACAGATCGGCCCAGGGCCCACCTGCGGATACGGATCGAAGGCCCTGGAGACGGAGGACGGTGAGCACGATGTCGATGATGGGCAGGATCAGCATGGCGCCCACGCCGGCGATCGCGGCGGCACCCCGCCGGCCGAGGGCCGCCTGCCGGCGTACCAGCACCACCAGGGCGATCGACAGCACCAGGGCGACCGGTGCCGCCTCCAGGACGAGAATGAGTTCCACCGCGCTCCTTCGACGGCGGAGCCTATCCCGAAGTCGATCTTTCCGCTGTCCCGGTCCGGGTGGGCCGGGTCAGACGACGGAGAAGTGGTCCGGCAGCGGGGCGCGGCCCGTCAGCGCGCGCAGGACGGTGGTGGCGTCGCCGACGGCGGCCGCGATCTGCGCGGCCTGGGTCACCGCCTCGGCGACGGCCTCCGGCGCGACCTCGAACGGCACCCCGGCGGCCCCGGCGATGTCGGTGCCGTGCACGACGAGTTCGAACGTCCGGGTGGGCAGCCAGTCGCGGACCAGCATGCAGCCGCCCGGGGTGGTGACCACGTCGTCGTCGCGGACGGCGGCCAGCGCCGCGGTCGCCAGGCCGGTCAGCTCGCTCACCCGGGCGGCGGCCTCGTCGCCCAGCCAGGTGCCCGTCTCGCGGGCGTCCGCACCGTTGGCCGCGACGGCGGCGGCGAGCACCTCGGGCGGCACCGAACGGGCCAGGGCCCAGTAGGCCTGCGGCGAGTCGAGGTCCGCCTTCTCGGCGGTGGCGGCGAGCACGTCCGGCACCCGGCGCAGCCCGGAACTGACCGTGTGGCCGACCAGTTCGCGCAGGTTCCAGTCGCCCAGGCCGGGCGCGTCCCAGCGGTCGGCGGGCAGGCGGGAGATGAGGTCGGCGAAGGAGACGGCGGCGGCGCGGAAGGTCCGGCGATAGTCCATGCACACCAATCTTTCACAGGCCGTCAGCCCCATCGGCCCAGCAGGCTCGCGGGCGTCAGGCGGGCAGGCCGAAGACGTGGCTCAGGCCCGTCACCTGTACGGCCTTGCGCACCTGCCGCGACGGGTTGGCGAGCGTGAACGTCACGCCCCGGCTCGCCGCGGCGTTGCGGGCGCTGACCAGCGCGCCCAGGGCGTACGAGTCGATGAATGTCACCGCCGCGACGTCGACGCGCAGGTAGTTGCATTCCGCGACGGCCGCGGCGGCGGCCAGGCTGTCCCGGACGGCGTCGGCCTGGTCGAGGTCGAGATCTCCGCGGAGCGCGGCGACCACCAAGCCGTCGGCGTCCATCTGTTCATAGGTGACAACGGCGTCGTTGGGCATCCTCAGACCGTAGTCGGCGACAGCCCGTTGTCGATTCGGGGGCCACCCGATCGTGTAGGGGTGATGGACCGGCGTGGGGCCGGTTCCGCAGGTGGAGGAGCGGCTCATGGGCGAGATCGTGGTCGTGGAGAACCTGACCCTCGACGGGGTCATGCAGGCACCCGGCGATGCCGACGAGGACCGCCGGGGTGGCTTCCGGCACGGCGGGTGGGCGCGCCCGTACGCGGACCACGTCGCCGCCGAGACGATGAGCAGGGGCATGGGCGCGGACGGCGCGATGCTCTTCGGCCGGCGCACCTACGAGCAGTTCCACGGCTTCTGGTCGAGGCAGGCCGACGGGAACCCGTACACCGAGGTGCTCAACCGCAAGCACAAGTACGTCGCCTCGCGCGGTCCGGCCCGGCCGCTGCCCTGGGAGAACTCGTCGCTGCTCGAGGGTGAGGCCACCGCGGCGGTCGCCGAGCTCAAGCGGGGGACCGGGGGCGACCTCGTGGTGCTGGGCAGCGGGGAACTGGTGCGCTCGCTCGCCGCGGCCGGCCTCGTCGACGTCTACTGGCTGTCGATCCACCCGTTGATCCTCGGCACGGGAGAGCGGCTGTTCGCGGACGGCGACGCCGCGTACCGGGGGATGCGCCTGACCAGGACCGTGACCACCACGACCGGCGTGATCATCGCGACCTATCGGCCGGCCGGCTGAGCCGGGGGGTTGCACCCGTCATCGATCGGTCGGGCGGTTGCGCATTGTGCGGGGAACCTGCACGGTTGTATGCACGTGCAGATGGGCGATGCGTTCGCCGATCGGGAGGGACCGATGATTCCAGCTCGCCCGGACAGCGCCGCCGGCCCGACGGCGCTGCGGATCAGGCTGGGCGCCCAGCTGCGCCGGCTGCGCCAGGCCCGCGGCATCGGCCGGGACACTGCCGGCTGGGAGATCCGCGGGTCCGGATCGAAGATCAGCCGGATGGAGCTCGGCCGGGTCCCGTTCAAGGAACGCGACATCGAGGACCTGCTCACCCTGTACGGGGTGGCCGACGACGAGCGCGTCGCGCTGATGGCGCTGGCCCGGCGTGCCAACGCGGCGCCGTGGTGGCAGCGGTTCGGCGAGGTCGTGCCGCCGTGGTTCCTGTCCTATCTGGGCCTGGAGGAGGCGGCGACGCGGATCCGGACCTACGAGACGCAGTTCGTGCCCGGTCTGCTGCAGACCGAGGAGTACGCCCGCGCACTCATCGCCCGGTCCTGCTCCGGCGCGTCACCGTCCGAGATCGACCGCCGGGTGGAGGTGCGCCGGGGCCGCCGGCAGGTCCTCGACCGGCCGGACCCGCCGCACTTCTGGGCGGTGCTGGACGAGGCCGTGCTGCGCCGCCCGATCGGCGGGTGCGAGGTCATGCGGGCACAGCTCGAGGCGTTGCTCGAGGCGGCCGGCCGGCCCGGCGTACGGCTGCAGGTCGTGCCCTTCGACGGCGGCACGCCGTCGGCGCCCGGCTTCCCCTTCACCATCCTGCGCTTCGCCGAGCCGGAGCTGCCCGACGTGGTCTACGTCGAGCAGCTCACCGGCGCGACCTATCTCGACAGGCCCGGCGACGTCGACCACTACGCGCTCGCCATGGAACGGGCCTGCGTGGAGGCCGAGCCGCCCGAGCGCACGGCGGACATCCTCGCCCGGGTCCTGGCGGACGCCGCGAGCCGGAGTCGATGAGCGCATCGGCCGAATGGGTGTGCGGGCCCTGTCGGATCTACTATTTTCTCCCTCGTCGTGCATCTGCACGTGCATCTGAGCTTGCTTATGCTATGCGCATACGGTCATGCTTGAGCACGTGCAGCAGCAGCCGACTCCCTCTCCAGCCTCGGGCCGGCCCGGCGGCCGAGGAGTGATTATGGACAGCAACCAGGGCCCGGCTCGACCGGTGAGCCGGTTCGCCGAGTCTGACTACTGCTACGGCACGGGGACGCTGGCGATGAGGGTCGACCGGGTCGACTGGTCCCGCCCGGTGCTCTACGACGGCGAGAACTGGTATGAGGTCGAGGGCATGGAGGTCGCCGTCGACGGCCGCGAGATCGGCCGCCGGCAGGCGCTGGTCCGGGGCCGCCGGCTGAAGGGGCCACCCGCCGCCCGGCGGGCGTAGCGCCGCCCGCCGTCATCGTCAGCCGTCCGCGCCCGCTCCCGCGTTGATCGACGACGAGGCCACCGCCCCGTTGGCCAGGCCCCAGCGTTCCAGCAGATCGGCGTACCGGCCGGTGCGGATGAGCTGGTCGAGGGCGCCGCGCAGGGCGTCGCGCAGTTCGGGGTTGTCCTTGGCCACCGCGATGCCGAACAGCCCGGGCTCGTACTGCACGGTCGACGCCAGCTGGTACTGCGCGCGGGTGCGCGGGTCGGTCGCCAGGTGGGCCGCCGGCGGGTAGTCGATCAGGATGGCGACCGCGCGGCCGGTCCGCACCTGCAGCAGCGCGTCCGCGTTGGTCTTGAAGGTGTGGACGACGATCGGGTCGGCGCCGCAGGCGGGCTGCGTGCGGCGCAGCATGTCCACCTGGACGGTGGCCCGCTCGACGGCCACCACCTGGCCGCAGAGGTCCTTGAGGTCGGTGACGCCCTGCGGGTTGCCGCGCTGCACCACCAGGGCCAGCCCGGCGGAGAAGTAGTCGATGAAGTCGATCTTCTTCTTGCGCTCGGGGGTGTCGGTCATCGAGGAGAGCACGCCGTCGTAGGTGCCGTTGTTCGTTTCGTCGATCATGCTGCCGAAGTCGGCCGCGGCCATCTCCACCCGGATGCCGGTCACCGAGCCGAGCGCGGCGGCCAGGTCCGGCTCGAAGCCGATGATCGTGCGGCCGTCGGCGCCGTACGACTCCATCGGCGCGTAACTGGGGTCGGTCGCGAGCCGGATGGCACCGCGCCGCCGGACGGCCTCCGGCAACCGGTCGTGGATCTCCTGGGAGAATTCGGCGGCGCCGCTCGCGGTGCCGTCGTCCCCGGGCCCGCCGGCCGCGGTGGTGGTGCCGCAGCCGGCGGCGGCCAGGGTGAGCATGAGGCCCGCCACGGCGAAGCGCAGGCGGCTGTCGAGGTGCTTCATGTCCGGGGACCTCCTGTGGTCAGCCGAGCGGGCTCGGCGGATTCGGGCCGGGCATGGCGCCCGGTGCCGCGGGGGTTGAGGAACAGGTCCAGCAGGTGCGGCCAGGCGGCCGGCCGCGAGAACAGGTAGCCCTGTGCGGCGTCGCAGCCGGACCGGGCGAGCCAGGCGCTCACCTGCGTGGTCTCCACGCCCTCGGCGGTGACCCGGCAGCCGAGCCCGTGCGCCAGCTCGATCACCGAGCGGACGATGGCCTGGTTCTGCGGGTCCCGGTCCAGGTCGGTGACGAAGAGCCGATCGATCTTGATCTCGGCCACCGGTACGGAGCGCAGCTGCGACATGCTGGTGTAGCCGCTGCCGAAGTCGTCGACCGAGACGCCGATGCCGAGCTCGCTCAGCTCCACGATGGCCCGCGCCGCGGTGTCGGCGTCGCCGGCCAGCGCGGTCTCGGTGACCTCGATCAGCAACCGGCCGGGCGGTGTGCCGTGCTCGGCGAGCAGGTCCGCGACGGACTTCGCGAAGCCCGGCGCCTCGAGGTTGCGCGCCGAGACGTTGACGGCCACCGGCCACGTCTGCCCGAGCGACGTCCAGCCCGCCTGGTCGGCCAGGGCGCGGCGCAGCACCCAGCCGGTGAGCAGCTCGATCACCCCCGACTTCTCCGCGGCCGGCAGGAACTCCGCCGGCGGGAGCAGGCCGCGCTGCGGATGCTGCCAGCGGATCAGCGCCTCGAGCCCGTCGATCTCGTCGTCCGCGAGGCGAATCTTGGGCTGGTAGTGCAGCACCAGTTCGTCGCGCTCGATCGCGTGGCGCAGCTCGGCCTGCACGGTCAGCCAGTGCGTCGGGTGGGCGGCGCCGTCCCCGGCGAAGACCACGATGTCGGCCGTCCCGCGCTTGCCCTGGTACATGGCGGCGTCGGCGCGCTGCAGCAGCTCCTCGATCTCGGTGCCGTGCCGCGGGTAGAGCGCGACGCCGAAGCTGGCCTCGATGCTCAGCGACACGCCGTCGAGCACGGTCTCGCGGACCAGTTCGCGGCGGGCGGCCTCGATCAGGTCGAGCACGGCGTGCTCGGGAAGGTCGGGCAGGACCAGGCCGAACTCGTCGCCGCCCAGCCGGGCCACCGTGTCGCCGGCGCGCATCGCCCGCGAGAGCCGGGAGCCGACCAGCTTCAGCAGCTCGTCGCCGGCGTGGTGACCCAGGGTGTCGTTGACCTCCTTGAAGCGGTTCAGGTCGACGAGCACGATCGCGCCCTCGGCGTCCGAGCCCGCGACCCCGTCGATCGCCCTCTTGGCCCGTTCCCGGAAGGCCGCCCGGTTGGGCAACCCGGTCAGGCCGTCGTGCAGCGCCTCGTGCTCCTGGCGCGCGGCGTGCCGGCGCAGCGAGCGGGTGGTCGACCAGGCGATCAGCGCGAGCAGCAGGTAGAGGGCCGCCAGGGTGAACCCGAGCCGCCAGTACGTGACGGTCATCTGGCGCTGCAGCTGCACCTCGATGGTGTGGTAGGGCAGGTAGAGCTCGAGGACGCCGATCGCCTGGCCGGACGCGCCGGCGATCACCGGCTGGAGCACCCGGATTATCTTGCCGCCCCGGCCCCGGCCCCGGCCGTCCGCGACCACGGCCACGTCGGTGCCGCCGACCGCGGCCGCCCGGAAGGCGGGGTTGGAGACCAGGATGCCGCCGGCCGTCGAGCCGTCGTCGGAGAACACCACCTGGCCGGTGAAGCTGCGGACCCGCATCCGCACGATCGAGTCATGGAAGATCGCGAGGTCCGTCGCGTCCTGCAGGCGCTCGCGCTCCGCGGCGGTCAGCCCGGCGGAGAGCTCGGCCTCCTTCAGCGCGGGCGCCACGACCATCTCCTCGATGACCGAGGCCTGCGCCCGGCCCTGATCCCGGCCCTGGCGCTCCGCGTCCTCGCGGTAGGCGCGCACCAGCAGGGCGCCGATCAGCAGGACCAGCACGAGGCTCGCGGCGGCGTAGGCCAGGAACAGGCGCGAGCCGGTGGCTCCCCGTCTGCCCGCGCTTCGCCGCCACATGGCCCCTCTATCGACGGGCCCGTCGCGATCTGAAGCAGTACTTCCCTGCTGAAAATGGGCCAACCGGCCGGAAACCACTCGTGCGGGGTCGGCCGGCGGCCGGATCTCGACGGGGTGGCGGGTCGGGAGGGGTGCCCGGAGTGGGCGGGATCGGATTTCTTGACACCATCGTGGAGTGATTTCCAAAAACGGTCAAAAGGTCTTAAATCCGTCGCTAACGTAAGTCCTGCAAGTGTCCGCAAAGGAAAGGTTTGTCATGAAGCTTGTTCGAGGCGCGCTGGTCATGTTCGGTATGGCGGCGGCAACGCTGGCCCTCTCGGCGGGTCCCGCGAACGCGGGCACGTCCTGTGGCTACGGGTGCTACGGCGGCTACGGCTACGGCAGCTACTCCGGCAGCTACTACGGTTACCCGTACGGCGGCTACGGCTACGGTTACGGCGGCTACGGCTACGGCGGGTACGCCAACGTTCCCGTCAACATCTGCGGCAACAGCGTCTCGGTGCTCGGCGTCAGCGCTAGCCAGGCCTCCTGCCGCTGACCTGGAAACATCTGCGGTGGCAGGTGCCTCGTCGCCCACGACGGCACCTGCCACCGGATTTTTTTTGTCTGCGTTCAGCCGCGGCCCACGCGCAGGGTGCCGACGCCGGCCACCGCGTCCAGGTCGATGCGGTTCGTGCTTTTCGCCCAGCCCGGGGAGAGGAACGAGGCACCCCGGGCCACGCCGTCGTCGGTACGGCCGTCGAGCCGCACCTGGCCAGCGCCCTCCCGGGTACGGACCCGCACCGGCACCCTCCCTCCGGTGTGGACCTCGAAGCGGTTGACCCCGCCGGTCATCCGGACCGGCAGCGTGCCGTCCGGCTCCGGCAGCGTGAGGTCGATGCGGGCGGCGCCGCCCGCGAAGTCGACACCGTCCACTTCGGCACCGCCGAGGTCGAAGACCCCCCGCCTGAGCCCGCCGGTGATGCGCAGGCTCCACCGCACGTCCGCGCTGAGCACCACCGTGACGGCCGCGTCACCCCGCTCGCCGTTGTCGTCGAGGAAGAGCCGGACCCCGTCGTCGCCGATCGCGGCCCGCGGCGCCACGCTGCTGTCGTCGGGCGTGGTGATCCGGTAGAGGTCGCCGTCCAGCGCGCCGGTGCGCAGGTCGATCGTCGCGGCGTCGCTGACCAGTTCGAAGCTCGCCTCCGTGCGTCCCCGCGCCGGCGCGGCCAGCGGGCCCGGCCGGGTGGCCTGAGACGGCGCCGGCGGCGG
>NZ_JBEZXZ010000161.1:0-20124 GCF_040638275.1 Actinoplanes sp. NPDC026623
GCGACCACGGCCGGCCCGGCCATGCCGCCGCCCCGCCGGCGGGCGTACGTGGCGCCGGCGATCGCGCCGAGCAGAACCCGGCCGGCGAGTGGAGCAGGTCTCAGCCGGCTCGGCGCCTTCCTGGACTTGTCGAAGGCCATCTCGCCGAGGGCCGCCGCACCGGCCGCCACCCGGATCCAGCCCCGCCTGCGCAGGGCCAGCCGGGCCAGGGGCGTCATGCTGCGGGCGCCGGCCGAGGCCCCGAGGACGGCGGATCTAAGCAGAACTCTGTTGGTCACAACCAAGGCATACCCGTCTGCGGCCTGCCCACACGTTGATACCCGAATCGATCAGGCCACGAGGAACCCGTTCTCCAGGTAGGCCACCATGCCCTCGGCCCGGGCCCGGGCCGCCGCGGCGATGCGCCGGGCCAGCAGCTCCGAAAGCCGCTGGGCCGCTTCCCGCTCGGTGGACCAGGCCCAACTGCGCAGTTCCCCGGCGGGCAGCCGGATCTGTGCGGCCTGCTCCGGCGTGAGAATCCCGCCGTCGAACACCATCATCAGGCCCTCGGTACGCTTCGGTCGCGGCGGCACCCAGTCGACCACCAGCAAACGTCCCGGATGCACGGGCAGACCGAGCTCCTCTTCGAGTTCGCGGACCACCGCCGTGTACGGCGACTCGTCGGCCTCCACCGAGCCGCCTGGAATCTCCCAGTAGTCCTTGTAGGTCGGCTCGACCAACAGCACCCTGCCCTGATCATCGGTCAGCAGGGCTGCGGCGCCCATTCGCTTGCGCGGCAGCGTCGCGGTGAAGTCGTCACTCACCGGGCAAGGCTAACGGCACGCCAAGGCTGCCATCGGTACAAGTACCTGCCCGGATCCTGTTGAGATCGCATTACCAACCACCGGCAGGCGTCTCTCACGGCTCCGCCGGCCGGCGTCCCAGCTGTCGGCTCGTCCGCCAGCCACGCCAGGCGCCGTACATGGTCAACGCGCCATCGCGTACCCCAGCGATCCGGCCCTCCACCCACGAGCACGACCACCACGGCAACGACCGTGGCCACCACGATCCCCACGGGAACCGCTAACGACCGGCGCGTCATACCGCCATGGATACCGGCGCCGCAGGGGCCCGTCAACCCTATTGAGCAGGCAATTCTTTCCCGATGGAGCATCGTCGTCCGCTTTCCACAAGGGTGGCCATATGACCGCCTCAGGTGAGTCCGAGGGCTGAAGCGATGGCGGTGATTCCGGTCGGCCGGAGCTGGCTGATCCGGTGTCGTGCCGGACGCCGCTTCACCACCTGCCCCCGTGAGCCGGCCGGCCGAAACTTGCCGAAACCGTTTTCATGCGCCAGAGTGTGCCGTGACAGATGGATGGCCGTCGATTTAGTCCGCCTCGTGGCGGCGCCACGACGTCCACCCGGCCGGAGTCCGGAAGGAGACCAGGATGCTTCAACGGGTACGTCGTACCGTCGTTTTCGCGGCCGCGCTCGCCACCGTCGCCGCCGGAGCGGCGATCGGCGGGATGACGTCCGCGCAGGCCGCCGCGTCGGGCTGCCGGGTGAGCTACACCGTCGGCAGCCAGTGGGGCGGAGGATTCAACGCCGACGTCGCCGTGACCAACCTCGGCGACCCCCTCACCGGCTGGGCCCTCCGCTGGTCGTTCACCGCCGGTCAGGTGGTGACGCAGGCATGGAACGCGGTAACCACGCAGAGCGGCTCCGCGGTCACGGCCGTCAACGTCGGCTGGAACGCGAACCTCGCCACCAACGGCACCACGACGTTCGGCCTCAACGGCTCGTGGAACAACGGCAGCAACCCCGTGCCGGCGTCCTTCACCCTGAACGGCGTCGCCTGCACCGGCGCCACCACGCCGGGACCCACCGTCTCGCCGAGCACCCCGCCCACCTCCTCGCCGCCCACGTCCACACCGGCTCAGCGGACCGTGCGCGCCTACTGGCTGCGGCCCACCGACGTTCCGTACGACCAGCGGTACGTCGACGGCATCGCCGGCGTGATGCGCGAGGCCCAGAGCTACTACCGGCAGGAACTCGGCAAGACGTTCGCACTCAACAACCCGGTCGTGGAGGTCGTCAACGGAGACCACCCCCGCTCGTGGTACGAGAACACGCCGAACGGCAACGAGTGCTACTGGTGGGTCGTCTTCAACATGCAGCAGGAGCTCATGCGCAAACTGTCCCTGCGCGCGCCGGACAGCCGCTGGGTCAACGTCGGCGAGATCAGCGCCGAGTCATCGTGCTCCGGCGGTGGTGGAGGCGGCGGCTGGGTGATCCTCAGCGGCCACGACGCCGACGGCGCGGCAGGCATCAACGGCGCGATGAACCGCTGGTACGGCGGCATGGTCCACGAACTCGGGCACGCCTTCGGCCTGCCGGACTCGACCTCGACCGACGGCACCCCGATGTCCGCCTCCTTCTACAGCTACCCGAACACGCACTTCAGCCAGGCGCAGAAGCAGGGCATCCTGAACGGCCCGTACGGCAGTTTCCTGTCCTGACACCGCCCTCGACGGCCGCCGCCGATCCGCAGGGAGCCGGCGGCGGCCACTCGGCGCGACCTCACCGACGCGTCCGGCCGGCCGGTTTGTGGCCGAGGAGGCGGGCCTGCTGGGTCTTTTCGCGTGCTGCTGGTTCCCGGACCATCCGGGCCTGGACGAGCAGCCCGGCCCGGCTCAAAAACTCGGCGACGTCATCGGGCGGCAGCCGATAGGCGTCGAGCGAAACGCTGTGCCCGTACCCGTGCGCAATGTGGAGCCGCTCGTTGCCCACCTGGAACCCGAGCAGGAGGTGACCGCCGGACGCCAGAACCCGCTGGAATTCCGCGAACAGCTCCGGCAGCAGCGCCGGCGGAGTGTGGATGATCGAATACCAGGCGACGATGCCGGCGAGGGAGTCGTCCGCCAGGCTCAGGCGGGCCATGGAGCCGACTTCGAAGCGCAGGCCGGGGTAGGTCTGCCGGGCCGTCGCCACCATCGCCGGCGACAGGTCGATGCCGAGGGCGGGTAGCCTGAGGGAGTGAAGGTGCGCGGTGATGCGGCCCGGGCCACAGCCGAGGTCGGCGACCTGTCCGGCGTCGGCGGTCCGCACGAGACCTGCGAACGCGTCGAGCATCGCAAGGTCCAGCGGTGTCTCCGGATTTTCGGTGCGCTGGAGCTTCGCGTAGTCAGCGGCGACGGTGTCGTATGCCGCGCGAGTGGCGCTGAGATGCGGCGGCTCGGTCACGTCGAGGATGGTAAGGGTCCCGCCTGGGCGGTCCTGGCCGGTCGCCGGCCCCGCCGGCGGTGGCGACCCGATGACAGGCTTGCCGCCCTGCGCGCCGGGTCACCGATCCGGCGCGGTTCTCGGCCGCACCGCCCGGTCGACGGGGGCGGATGAATTCCCGCCCCCGTCGAATGATCAGGCTTCGAATCGGGTACGACGACGACGGGCCACGATGAACCCGGCGACACCCGCCGCCACCAGAAGCAACCCGCCCGCGCCGATGAGCCCGGTCTGCGGGCCGGTGATCGGCAGGCTACCGCCCGAGCCGCCGGTGTCGGCCGGGTTCACGACGATCTTGGCGACGTCGTTGGACTTGTTGATGTCGCGGTCGAAAACGTCGCATTCGCACGCCGGGTTGACCTCGATCGCCCCTGCGGCGTTCGGCACCACCTTGGTGATCTTCAGCCCGAATTCCCAGATCATCTGAGTCTTCGCCGGGAAGAGCCGGTTGCTGAAGCAGGCGTACTGCAGGGCATCCGGCTTGGTCCGCACGCTGTCGTCCTCGGCCTTGACGCATCCGTCCGGAACGGTGGCGACCGTGGTGCCGGCCGGGATGGTGACGACGGCGACCACGGCGGGGCTGCCGCTGCGGCTGCGGTCCAGGGTCGCCGGGCCGTTGTTACGCACGCCGACGGGGACCTTGACGGCGTCGCCGGCACCGCCGGACACCTTGGCGCCGATCGCCGCGAAGTCGGTGCCCTGCTTGCCCGAGGTGTTGACGGTCAGCGACTGCCAGTTGTTGTCCGGGTTGGTGTCCGTCTGCTTCTGATTCCCGAGCGAGGCGACCGCCGGCAGTTTCCGAAGCTCGAGCTTGCCGCCGGTACCGGCGGTGCCCGGGCCCTCGTAGCCGTTGTCGTCGAGGAACTTGATCAGGTCGGTGTAGTCGCCCGTGGTGAGCCACTCGAACTCGCCGGCCACCGCGCCGGGCGCATAGGTGTCCGCGCGCAGCTTGTACGGCAGGACGGCCTGGTAGGTCGCGCCGGGCTCCAGGTCCTGGTCGAACGTGCACGCGTTCGCCTGGCTCTGGGCGTAGAAGCAGTTGGCGAACTGCTTGGTCGACTGGAACGGGTAGTCGGTGTCGAAGATGACCGCCGCCCCGCGCACCACCGTGTCGGTGTTGTTGCGGACCTGCACCGTGGCCTCGAACGACTTGCCGGGCCTGCCGCTGATCTCCTTGGGCGCGCCGGCCACCAGGTCCACGCCCTCGGCGACGGTGACCTCGGCCGTACGGGTGATCGGTGCGACGCCGTCGGCCGAGAAGGTGAGCTTGACGGTGCCGCTCTTGCCGAGCGCGGCCTTGGTGGCGGTGATGCCGGCGACGAAGTCACCGACGACACCGGCCGGGCTGATCCAGGTCTCCCAGGGCGTGCTGCAGGTGATCTTGGCCGGCCCGTCGCTGGTGCACTGCGAGAACTCGTCCGGCGCGTCCAGGCTGACGCCGTCCAGGCCGCCGGACAGCTCGTAGACCGCGGTGGCGCCGGTGACGGTCGTCTCCTTGTCGGAGGACAGGAGCGGGGCGATCTGGTTGTTGCCACCCGCTGCCACCGTGACGTCCGGCAGGGCAACGTCGATGGTCGGGGCGGCGGCGTAGGCGGGGGTCGCGAGAGCGGCTGCTGCGACGGCGCCGACGGCGCCGACGAACACGCGCCGGCCGAGGGAGCGGTGCATTCGGGGGGTCCTCCCGTGAGGTTCCTGGTGGGGTGAAGTCGCAGGAGCATATAGACGGCCTGCCGGGCGCCGCTGCCCTGATGGAACGACCCCGTACCGTCGTTGCCAAAACGAGATCAATTCATGTACCCGGCATGGGCACCGGTCACCGCACGCATGCCGATCACTGAGATCCGGCCGCCGCCAACCGCCGTCAGGACGCTCGAGATGCGCCTATGCTATCTGCGCTGTAGCATAGGCGCATGCTGTATGCGATGCCTGCGCTGGACGCGGCGGACCTTCAGGTCTTGGAAGAGCTGAACGAGATGCGCGCCGAGCTTCGGGCACATCTGCGGTCCGGGCCGCGTTGGGAGGGCCAGTTGCGCCGCAGCTTGTTCGCCGCGGCGATTCAGGGCTCCAACACCATCGAGAACATCACGATCAGCAGTTCGGACGCCCGGGCGCTGGTGGAGCATGCCCCCATGTCCGCGGATGCCGGCGAACAGACGCAGCAGGCGGTCATCGGCTATCGGGACGCGATGACGTATGTGCGGCAGGCGCCGATGATGGACTTCTTCGATTACTCGGAGACGCTGCTTTCCGCGCTGCACTTCATGATCACAAAATATCAGGCCGCGAAATGGCCGGGGCGTTACCGGGTGAGTGGGATTTTCGTAACAAGCAGCGACCCGCTGGAGCCCGCTTACACGGGGCCCGACGCTGACGTGGTCCCTGGGCTCATGGGTGAACTGGTCGAGTGGCTGCACGGCGGGGATGTTGATGCACCGGCGTACGCGCGGGCGGCCATGGCTCACCTCAATCTTGTGGGTATCCATCCTTGGCGCGACGGCAACGGCCGCACCGCGCGAGCGCTGCACACGTTGGTGTTGGCGCGGGTGGGGGAGCTGGCTCCGGAATTCTCCTCGATTGAGGAATGGCTGGGCGAGCAGACCAACACCGTTCAATACTATGAGGCACTTCGATCCACACAACAGGGCAGCTTCCAGCCGGGGCGCGATGCGCATTCATGGCTCAGATTTGTATTCGCGGCGCATCATCGCCAGGCTCAGCGCGTGAAACGGCGATACGACTGGACCGTGCGCTTGTGGAACGATCTGGCGCTCCTGGCCGAACAAAAGGGATTTCCTGAGCGCGCGGTGTCCGCCCTCTACGCCGCCTCCGTCGGCGAGGTCAGGCGCACCACCTATCAGCAGGACGAGGGGCTCAGTCGCGACCAGGCGATCCGCGACATCCAGGCATTGACGCGCGCGGGCCTACTGACACCGCGCGGCAATGCAACAACGCGGGTCTATGTACTTGACGGTGCCGCCACCGACATCGCACAGGCCGCTGCCGCTGCGGTACGCGGACCTGGGCGCGACCCGTACGCGAACGATTAGCTGGTCTGCATCTGACCGCGGGCCGGCGCCTCAGATCACTTGACGGTCACCGTCTTCGTGATGGCCTTTCTGCTGTCGCCCGGCTGGACCACCCCGCCGTACAGCAACCGGATGACCTCCTTGTCGAGCTTCGAGTACCGCGTGACGGACGTGCGGTACCTCTCGTAGAAGATGCTGTCCGGGTACCTGTCGGAGTCCTGCAGCAGTCCCATCGCCTGCGTCAGTTCCTCACGGATCAGGTGACAACGGGAGCTCTGACTGATCCCGGACGAGCGGATCACGATGTCCGCCCTGGTGATGGCGGAGTAGTCGGACCAGTGCACGTTGACGTAGCCGTCGTTTCCGGACACGTAGCCGGGCACGAGGGAACGGAATTTGGACCGCGGGACGAAGTAGAGGTCGATGTTGGCCGCGGTCTCGGTCAGCTTCAGATCGGTGGTCGCGGTGATCGCGTTGAAGTCGGAGACGACCTTGTCCAGGCAGCCCTTGTTCTTTGCGGTGCTGCCGTGGACATGGACGGTGACCTCGGGCTGGGTCCACATGGTGACGACGTCGTGCTTGTCCCCGTACTCCGATCCCAGTGCCACGGCGAAGAAGTAGCTGAGCCCGGCCTTGCTGATCTTCGGCTTGGCCGGTGCGGGCGTGGGCCCCGGCGTCGTCGCCGAGGGCGCGGCCGAAGGGGCCGCCGACGTCGCCGGGGTGCTCGCGGCGGGGGTGGCGCCGCTCGACGAATCGCAGGCGACCACGGCCGCGTAGGCGACGAGCAATATCGGCAGTACGCGGCAGATCCTCTTGCCGGCGGTCGAACGCGTCACGGGGAGCCTCTCTGAAGCAGGACCCCTGGTTGGTCACCGCCGGGCCGGGGCGCCAAGATCGTACGGCCTGGTCGCCCGGGCATCGCCGGACGCCCGGCCGCGTCTGATCAGGCGACGACGAGGGCCTGCGGGGCCGCCTGCTTCATCCGCCCCCGCAGCCAGGCCATCTGGATCTCCGTCTCGGCGGCGCCGGCGCCGACCACAGTGGACAGCTCCCGGTCCCGCAGGCCCTGTGCGGCCTGCCCGACCAGCACCCAGCACACGTCGCACTCGGCCGCCATGAGGTAGAGGTCCTGCAGGTCCCGCAGCAGGCCGAGCCCGCCGCTGCGACTGCCCCGGAACAGCTCCGAGTGCAGCCGCTCCGGTTCGTCCGGCGCGTCCTGCGAGTACCGCCGCGCGAACGGCCGCAGCGTCTCGGCGCGCCGGTCGCAGACCTTCGCCTGCTACTCGCAGAGGTGAGCGATGTCGGCCTCGTCCGGGTGCGCGGCGCCGGGTGACCGGCAGCGGCATAATGATCGCCGACGAGCAGAACACTCTGACGTACCTCGCGGCCAGTGACGGGCCCAGCCACCTCATGGAGCAGGTGCAGAGCGAGCGGGGGGAGGGCCCCTGCGTGGCGGCGTTCGTCACCGACGACATCGTCACGGCCGAGGATCTGCGGTCGGAGACCCGATGGCCGTCGGTCACCGGGACGCTGACCGGCGTCGGGATCATCTCGATGCTGGGCTGCCCGCTGCGCCTCGGCGGCGTTCCGGTCGGCACCATCGACGTCTACCGCGACCACCCGCACCAATGGGACGAATCCGAACAGGCCGCACTCGCCCGCTACAGCGACGTCATCGAGTCCATCCTCGCGGCGGCGTTGACCGCGCACCGGGCCGGAGAGATCGCCGGTCAACTCCAGTACGCCCTCGACTACCGGGTGGTGATCGAACGCGCGGTCGGCTATCTGATGGCCCAGCGGGGGGTCGACGCGGTCAACGCATTCAATCTGCTGCGCCGAACCGCCCGCGACCAGCGGCGCAAGATCGGCGACGTGGCGCAGGAACTGCTCGACACCGGAACCTTCAGCCGGCCCGGCTGACCGTCAGTTCGCCGACCAGATCGCCGCGTTCAGGGCGGTGGCGAACGACACCCAGGCCAGGTACGGCACGAGAAGCGCGGCAGCGAGCCGCGACGTCCGCCAGAACAGCACGATCGTCGCCAAGATCAGCACCCACAGCACCATGATCTCGACGAGCGCCAGGCCGTACCGGCCGGCGGCGAAGAACAGCGGCGTCCAGGCCGCGTTCAGGGCGAGCTGCACGGCGTAGACGGTCAGGGCGCGCGTCCAGCCGGTCCGCTGCCACACCAGCCAGCCGGCTATCGCGATCAGCACGTACAGGATGGTCCAGACGGGTCCGAACAGCCACGACGGTGGCGCCCAGGCGGGCTGCTCCAGCGACGCGTACTCGGCCTTCGATCCCGTGGCCGCGAGCGAGCCGACGACCGCGGTGCACAGGACGGCGAGCCCGAAACCGAGCAGGCCGAGCCAGCGGGTTCCGCCTGCCGGCAGCCGCGGCGACAACGGTTTGGCGGTCATGTCATTCCCCCGCACTCACTTTCCCTCGAGCATCCGTCGCCCTGCCCGCACGACCCGGAGCCTGCGATACCCGCAGGTCTCCAGGTCAAACGCGGCCTCGACGTCGCATGATCCCGCCGCCGCAGGCTGCGCCAGGTCATCGCCGGTGGAGCAGGCAGAACTCGTTGCCCTCCGGGTCGCGCAGGACGGTGAATCCCTCGTCGCCGCGCTGGCCGACGTCGGCCCGCGCGGCACCCAGGGCCAGGAGCCGGTCCACCTCGTCCTCGACGCCGCGGTCGTCGACCACGAGGTCGGGATGATTGCGGTTCTTGCCGGTCTTCGGTTCCTTGGTCGGCTGCAGCCAGACGCTGAGTCCGCCGCCCGGCGGCCAGAGATGCGCGTCGCCGTCATCGCCGGGCTCGATGCGGTAGCCCAGCGCCGCCGACCAGAATGCCGCCATTCGGTCGACGTCGTGCACGTCCAACGTCCACTGCGCGATTCGGGTTCCCATGATGTCAGTCAGGCTCAGACCTGCTGGGTCTCGGTGGTGTTGGGGTGGCGTTCGACGGTGGCTTCCTTGACGAACTTGCCGGTGCTGGCGCTGCGGTTGACCTCGCGGTCCTCGCTCTTGTCGCCGCCGACGTGCTCGGTCGTCGTGGTGCTCGGCTCACGCTCGACGGTGCTGTCCTCGACAAACTGCCCACTCTCGGCGCTGCGATTGACATCGTGCTCGTTGCCGGCCATCGGAAGCCTCCCTGCTTCACGGCGATGTGATTCCTTGTCAGTCCCCCTGTCCGAAGCACCCCAAACAAACCGCGCCTCGGGGTGGACGCCGGCCCGGGATCAGGCGTCGTGGGCCGGCGCGGAATCGGGAGCCGCGTACCGGACGACCAGCGCGGCCGAGAGGAGGCCGGCCACCGCGGCAACCAGGTATCCGGCGGTGGGCCCGGAGCGGGGAAGGGCCGCGACGCCGAGCAACACCGCGATGCCGAGGGCGTTACCCAACTTGGCGGACGTGTTGAGCAGGCCCACGGCGCTGCTCTCGTCCTCGGAACCGAGTGCCTCGGTCTCGGCGCCCCGGCCGTCCACGGGTGCCGGCCCGCTCGGCGTCCGGGCTCGTGCCGATCGAGGTGGCACCCACCGACGAGAGTCCCAGGCCGACGCCGGCGACCGTGAGCGCGGCCACGATCGGTGCGAGCCGCTGCGGCGCCGCCGCCAATATCAGGCCCCCGAGCCCGAGGCAGGTCAGACCCAGCACCATGGGCCGCGTCGGACCGCCCGCCAGCGACGGCAGGCGCGACGCGACAGCTCCGATGATCACGGCGGCGCTGAACGGCATGAGGATCAGCCCCGACCGCGCGGGGGGCACGCCCAGGTCGTTCTGCAGGCCGAGGACCACGAGGATGCCGACGCCGCTGCTGGTGGCGGTGTTGACGAAGGATACCGACACGCCGGTTCGCAGGTTTCCCCGGTGCCAGCTGGAACGCGGGATGAGCGGGTGTGTCGCGCGATGCTGATGACGGACGAACACCCACCCCAGAGCGCATCCGGCAAGCAACGCCGCCGCACCGGGCAGCGTCCTGCAGGATCGATGCTCCGCCGACCAGCGACATCACCGCCGTGGTCAGCAGAACGGCTCCCGGCGCATCCAGCCGCACGCCGGGATCGGCGGGATCTCCGGGCACCACCGCGAGCAGGCCGGCCGCCAGCGCGACGGCGATCGGCAGGTTGATCCAGAACACCCAGTGCCAGCTCAGCGCCTGCGTCAGGCCGCCGCCGACGACATAGCCAAGGATGCCGGCGGCCGCGCCGCTGGCGCTCCAGGCCGCCAGGGCGGTCCGGCGTCGCCGTGGTTCCTCGCTCGCGCGCAGCAGCGCCCACACAGCACGAACAACAGCAGAGTCCACCGCGAGGTGGAGGTCCGGGTTGTCGCCGCCACGACCACATCCTATGTGGATCGCGGCCGGTCAGCCGGGAGACGTCCCATCCAATGCTTCCGCCGGTAGGTGTTTGCACCGTCGCGTGCTGGGCACATGGCCTCCGAAGAGTGCCGCTTTGCGCGGATAACGCCTGATAAGGGAGGGCTTGATGGACGAGCAGCGCGCCGCACGGGGTTCCGGTGGCGAGACGCATCAGGTGGCCGGTGCCGGGCGACCGAGTCTGACCACGCAGCAGGGCGTGGTGGTCGGCGACGGCCAGAACACGTTGCGCGTCGGTGAGCGTGGGCCCGCCGCCCTGGAGGACTCTCACTTCCGGGAGAAGATCTTCCATTTCGATCATGAGCGCATCCCGGAACGGGTGGTGCATGCCCGCGGTTACGGCGCGCACGGCTACTTCGAGACGTACGAGTCCCTGAGCGATCTGACCCGCGCCGACCTGTTCCAGCGCGCGGGGGAGCGCACCGAGGTCTTCGTCCGGTTCTCCACCGTCGCCGGCAACAAGGGCTCCGCCGACCTCGCCCGGGACGTACGCGGCTTCGCCGTGAAGTTCTACACCCGGGAGGGGAACTGGGACCTGGTCGGCAACAACATTCCGGTCTTCTTCATCCAGGACCCGATCAAGTTCCCGGACCTCGTCCACGCCGCCAAGCAGGAGCCGGACCGCGGTTTTCCGCAGGCGCAGACCGCGCACGACAACTTCTGGGACTTCGTCTCGCTGATGCCCGAGTCGACGCACATGCTGATGTGGATCATGTCGGACCGGGCCGTTCCGCGGTCCTTCCGGTTCATGGAGGGCTTCGGCGTGCACAGCTTCCGCCTGATCGACGCCGCAGGCCGCAGCACCTACGTCAAGTTCCACTGGAAGCCGAAGCTCGGCCTGCAGTCCGTGTTGTGGAACGAGGCCGTGAAGATCAACGGCGCGGATCCGGACTTCCACCGCCGCGACCTCTGGGACGCCATCGGCCGCGGCGACCTCCCCGAGTGGGAGCTCGGCATGCAGCTGTTCGACGACGACTTCGCGGACCGGTTCGCCTTCGACGTCCTGGATCCGACGAAGATCATTCCGGAGGAGGAGATTCCCGTCCGGCGGGTCGGCCGGCTGGTCCTGGACCGGGTCGTCGACAACTTCTTCGCCGAAACGGAGCAGGTGGCGTTCTGCACGCAGAACATCGTGCCCGGTATCGACTTCACCAACGACCCGCTGCTGCAGGGCCGCAACTTCTCCTACCTCGACACCCAGCTCAAGCGCCTCGGCGGCCCCAACTTCACCAGCCTGCCGGTCAACGCGCCCCGGTGCCCGGTCGCGCACTTCCAGCAGGACGGGCACATGGCCCTCGCCAACCCGCGGGGCCGCGCCAACTACGAGCCCAACTCCTGGCCGGAACAGACCGGCGGGCCCCGGGAGGACCCCGAACGCGGCTTCGTCACCCACCCGGACGCGGTGGGCGGCGCCAAGCGCCGGCTGCGCCCGGAGAGCTTCGCCGACCACTACAGCCAGGCCCGCCAGTTCTACCTCAGCCAGACTCCGACCGAGCGCCGGCACATCGCCGACGCGTACGTCTTCGAGCTGAGCAAGGTCGAGCGCCCGGACATCCGCGCCCGGATGGTCGCCGGGCTGCGCAACGTCGACGAGGACCTCGCCGCCGAGATCGCCCGGGGGCTCGGGCTACCCAGCCTGCCGGACACCCTGCCGGCCGCCCGCGAACCGATCCGCGACCCGGCCCCGTCGCCCGCGCTGTCGATTCTCGCGAACGGCCCGCACAGTTTCGCCGGACGCAAGCTCGGCGTCCTGGTCACCGACGGCGCGGATGCCGCCCTGCTCGCCGAACTGCGCGCGGCGACCGAGGCCGCCGGAGCCACCGTGGAGATCATCGCACCGGTGGTCGGCGGCGTCGACGTCAGCGACGGCGGCCACGTCGTCGCCGATCAGAAACTCGACGGCGCACCCTCGGTCCTCTACGACGCCGTCGCGATCCTCGCCACCAAGGACGCCGCCGCCCAGCTGGCACGCCGGCCCGTCGCCCGGGACTTCGTCAGCGACGCCACCGCACACGCCAAGTTCATCGCCTACGTCGACGAGGCCGCGCCGCTGTTGGCCGCCGCCGGCCTCGCCGAAGGCCTCGACGACGGCTTCCTGCGGATCGGCCCGGGCGCTCACCCCGCCGCCGCCTTCCTCGACCGATGCGGGCAACTGCGCTACTGGGACCGGCTCGGCACCCAGGGCTGACGATGCCTCCACCGAAATGTCGCCGATCAGGCGTTACCTGCACCGGGAGCTGGGTAACCTAGCCTCCATGGCGACGGTGACTCGCACAATAGGTGCTTCCGCCGAACAGGTGTACGCGATCCTCGCCGACGGCTGGACCTACAGCGACTGGGTCGTGGGCACCGCCCACATCCGCGACGTCGACGCCTCGTGGCCGGAACCGGGCTCGCAACTGCACCACAAGGTCGGACCCTGGCCGCTCTCGATCAAGGACAAGTCCACCGTCACCGCCGCCGAGCCGGGACGGGCACTCGCGCTGCGTGCCGGACTCTGGCCGTACGGCGAAGCCTTCGTCCGCATCACGCTCGAGCCGACCGGCCGGAGCGAGACGCGCGTGACCATGCACGAGGACTTCCAGGCGGGCCCGCTGCTCTGGCTCAGGAACAAGATCAACGATCTGATCCTGCACGGGCGCAACGTCGAAGCCCTGCGCCGGCTGGCCGAACTCGCCGAACACTCCCGGCACACCGCCTCTTCCCAGCGCTGACCGGCCCCGCGGTCCGCCCCCGAGCCGACGTTTCGAGGCCGCCGGTCCGGGCATTCCTTCTCTCGGCCGGCCGGATGACCATGGCGCGAGCCCGGACCACCGGCACGGCCCTGTGATCACCGTTCGCTGTTCTGGAGTACGCCATGACCGAGCCTGAACCGCAGCAGCGGCCACCCGGCACCCTCGACGCCATGCGCCGCAAACCCGACCACGGCGAAACCACCTACCGCGGCTCCGGCCGCCTGGACGGCAAGACGGCGGTCATCACCGGCGGCGACAGCGGCATCGGCCGGGCCGTCGCGATCGCCTTCGCCCGCGAGGGCGCCGACGTCCTCATCTCGTATCTGTCCGAGCACGACGACGCCGCCGACACGGCCAAGCTCGTCGAGGACGCCGGCCGGCGGGCCGTGCTGATCTCCGGCGACCTGGCCCGGCGGGCACACTGCCAGGCCGTGATCGCCAAGGCCGCCGAGGAGTTCGGCCGCATCGACGTGCTGGTCAACAACGCCGCCTACCAGATGACCCACGAAACCGTCGAGGAGATCAGCGACGCCGAGTGGCAGCACACCTTCGACGTCAACATCACCGCCATGTTCCGCCTCGTCCAGGCCGCCCTGCCGCACCTGCGCGAGGGCGCCTCGATCATCAACACCAGCTCGATCAACTCCGACATGCCGCGGCCCACCCTGCTGCCGTACGCCACCACGAAGGGCGCCATCGCCAACTTCACCGCCGGCCTCGCGCAGATGCTCGGCGACCGCGGCATCCGGGTCAACAGCGTCGCGCCCGGACCGATCTGGACCCCACTGATCCCCGCCACCATGCCGCCGGAACAGGTCGAGGAGTTCGGCAAGAACACGCCACTGGGCCGGCCGGGCGAACCCGCCGAGGTCGCCCCGGCGTATGTGCTGCTCGCCTCCGACGAGGCCAGCTTCATCTCCGGCGCCATGATCCCCGTCACCGGCGGCAAACCCATCCTCTGACCGCAACGGTCCGAGGACCCCGGAAGGAGAACGCCATGCCCGCAGGATCCAGCCCCAAGCGGGAACGCCAGTACCAGCACATCAAGGCCAGCGCGAAGAAGCGCGGCGAGTCCACCGACCGCGCCGAGGAGATCGCCGCCCGCACGGTGAACAAGGAACGCGCCCGCTCCGGCGAGGCGAAGACCGCCAGCCGCTCCTCGATCAAGGACGTGTCGTCCGGGCACCGCGGCGGCAAACGCTCACACACCGGCGCCCAGGGGCCCACCAAGGAACAGCTCTACAACGAAGCCAAGAAGCGCAACATCACCGGCCGCTCCACCATGAGCAAAGCCGAACTGAAGAAGGCCCTGTCACGCTGATGCCGGGGCACAGGTCGGGAGGAGCGGTGTCTCCAGCTGTGGCCGTCGCTGCGGCGCGCGATGCTCACTCGCGGCGAGCTTGCGGCCGGAGACACCCTCCACTCTGGTAAACCGCCGCAATGGCGCGAGGAATGTACGACGCGAAGGGTGCCGGCGCAGATCTCCTCGCCTTCACGTTGGACAAGACCAGTGGCGATTTTTCGCCAACCACCCGATATCGCGACTACGCGATCAGCCGCGACCTCATCCACTGGGAGAGCCAGTCCACCACCCGCGCCGATAGTCCGACCGGTCGGCGATACCGCGGCCATGCGGCCTTGCGGCGGTCGATCCTCCTTTTCGCCCGTACGCGTGCCGACGATCGCGCGTTCTGGTTCCTCGGGCCCGCCAGGTATGTGCGGCATGAGGGTGAGCGTCCGATGGCTGTGACCTGGAGACTGGAGACGCCCTTGTCAGGTGACCTCTTCGCCGCCTTCGCGGCCGCCGTCGCTTGAAGTCCCCGGGCGCAGCGAATTCGAATAGATTCGGACCATGACCGTTTCCGCGGAAATCGCTGCCAGCAAGCAGATAAGCCTGACCACCTATCGCAAGGACGGCACCCCGGTGCCCACCCCGGTCTGGCACGTCGCCGAGGGTGACACCCTGACCACCGTCTCCTCGGCCGACGCCTGGAAGGTCAAGCGCATCCGGAACAATCCGCACGTCGAGGTCACCCCCTGCGACATTCGCGGCAAGATCCAGCCGGGCGCTCGCGCCGTCCAAGGTACGGCGAGACTCCTGCCGCCGTCCGAGACCGAGACCGCTCGCCGTCTGATGGAACGCCGCTACGTCTCTGCCCGCATCGGTGGCTGGTTCACGAGGGCGTTCCGCATCAAGCGGCCTCCGGCCGTCGCCATCGTCATCACCTTCTGACAGTCATCGCCGCCGGGCCGGATCTCGTCATAGCTGTTCGTCGATATTGTGGCGGCATGAGACATCGAATGGTGGCTATCCTCGCCTCCCTCCTGGTGGTCCTGTCCCCGGCCACCGCCGCACGCGCCGCGGACGACCCCCTGCTGGATCAGCTGAAGGCCGTCCCCGGACTCTCCGTCGTCTCCGACACCCAGGGTGCCGGCTACCGGTTCTTCGTCCTGACGTACCGCCAGCCCGCCGACCACCGCCATCCCGGACGGGGCACATACGAGCAGCGTCTGACCCTGCTGCATCGATCGAGCACCTCACCCACGGTGCTGTACACCAACGGGTACGGGCTGGCTGCCAGCCCCCGAGCGAGCGAAACGGAGCCGACCAGGCTGCTGGCCGCCAACCAGGTGTCGGTCGAGCACCGGTTCTTCACTCCGTCACGCCCCGCGCCGGCCGACTGGTCGGACCTCGACATCTGGCAGGAGGCGACCGATGAGCATCGCATCGTCACCGCGCTCAAGGGCGTCTACTCGGGACGGTGGATCCAGACCGGGGCCAGCAAGGGCGGCATGACGTCGGTGTACCACCGGCGGTTCTACCCCGGCGACGTCGACGGCGTGGTCGCCTACGTCGCCCCGGACGACGTCATCAACCCGATCGACGGGGCATACGACAAATTCTTCGACACCGTCGGTACGGCGTCCTGCCGCGCTGCCCTCGACGACGTGCAGCGCGAGGCGCTGGGCCGCCGCGACCGGCTCGTCGCCCGGTTGCAGGCGGACGCCGCCGCGAACGGATGGACGTTCAGCGGGAGCATCGGCACCGCCGACCGCTCGTTCGAGATGACGGTCCTGGACACGGTGTGGGCGTTCTGGCAGTACAGCTCCGCCGCCGACTGCGCGACGGTGCCGGCGACAACCGCGACGGACGAGCAGCTGTACGGCTGGATCGACTCCGTGGCCGGGTGGAGTTTCTACACCGACCAGGGCCTCGAGCCCTACTGGCCGTACTACTACCAGGCGGCCGGCCAGCTGGGGTGGCCGAGCCTGCGGTTCGATCACCTTCGCGGGCTGCGCCACTATCCCGGCCTGTACACCGCGAACTCGTCGCTGCCGCCGGAGTTGCGCCGCCGGCACAATCCGGTGCCGATGATCGATGTCGACCTGTGGGTTCGTACCGTTTCGGAGCGCATGCTGTTCGTCTACGGCGAGAACGACCCGTGGAGCGCCGAGCGCTTCACACCCAGCAGGCGCGATTCCGCCCTGTACGTCGCGCCGGGCGCCAACCACGGCGCGAACATCTCCAAGCTGAACGCGGCGGACGCCGCCGAGGCCACGGCGGCGCTGCGCCGGTGGGCCGGCGTGCCGGCGACCTTCGCGGCCAAACAGGCCGCTGACCTGCCCCTCGACGACATGCTCGGCGATCGTCGGCGCGTCCACTGACCCTGCCGGGGCCCGCCTGTCCTGCTGCCCACCCGACAACGTTGCCGGGTGGGCAGCCGTCTGCCGTGACGGGCATGGCCATCTGTCGATGGCCTACCGGAACCTGTTACCCTCCGGTAACATCCAGGGAACGAGGTTCGTCGATGCGCCGTCTTGTACTCGTACTGTCGCTGCTGTTGACGTCATTGACGGTGGCGGCCCCGGCTTCGGCGGCGGCCGGCGCGGCGTCCACCACCGGTTTTCACAGGAACGACGTCACCGCCGCCGACGGGGTCGTGCTCAAGTCCAATGTGATCGAGCCGACCGGCCCGGGCCCGCACCCGGGTGTCGTGTTCGTGGCGAGCTGGGCGCTCAACGATTTCCAGTACCTGGCGCAGGCGAAGCGGTTCGCCGAGGCCGGATACGTGGTTCTGTCGTACACGACGCGCGGGTTCTGGGCCTCCGGCGGGACGATCGACGTCGGCGGCCCGAAGGACGTCGCGGACGCATCAAGCGCGGTCGACTGGCTCATCGCGCACACCCGGGTCGACCCGCGGCGGATCGGCATCGTCGGAATGTCCTACGGCGGCGGGATCAGCCTGCTCGCCGCCGCGCATGACCCACGCATCCGGGCGGTGGGCTCGCTCAGCGGATGGGCCGACCTGTCGGCCTCGATGACCGGCGAGAACACCCGCCGGTCGCAGGCGGCGTGGTTCCTGCAGACCACGGCCCGGCTCCTCGGGCGCCCGTCTCCGGAGATGACCCGGATCCTGGACGACTACTGGGCCGACCGCGACGCTGCGGGCCGCGAGCGGTGGGCGCGGGACCGGTCCGTCCGGTACTCGGCCGACGCGATCAACCGGAACCGCCCGGCGGTGCTCATCGCGCACAGTTTCGGCGACAGCGTCTTCCCGGCCAACCAGATGATCGACCTGTACGCCGCGTTGGACACGCCCAAGCGCCTCGAACTGGGATCCGGCGACCACGCCACCGCGGAGCTTCCCGGTCTCGCCGGCATCAACAATCATGTGTGGACCAGTGTGCGGCGCTGGTTCGACCAGTACCTGCGCGGCATCGACACCGGCATCGGGCGGGAACCCGGGGTCGTGCTGCGGCCGCACAACTCCTCCGCGGTCGAGTACTACCCCGACTGGGCGCACGTGACCCGGCACACCGACCACGACCCGCTCGGCGCGCCGCACGGCCTGATCGCCACCGGCGGGCTGAGCCCGGCGTCGCCGGTGAACGGGTGGACGTGGCGGATCCACGCCGGCACCGACACCGTCGCCGACGGCGGGACAGCCCTGTTGACCAACGGATTCGAGGGCCTGACCGGCATCGCGCCGATCGTGTGGCTGCCGGCGGTGTCGCGCAGAGACGCCGGAGTGTGGCTGTCCGGCGCCGCGCCGGCCGGCGGCTGGAAGGTACGCGGGGTGCCGCGCCTGCACGCGCAGGTGACCTCGTCACGGCCGACGGGCACCGTCATCGCGTACCTGTACGACGTGAACGCCCTCGGCGTCGGCAAGCTGTTCTCGCACGCTCCGGCCACCTGGCTGGACTCTCCTGCCAACCTGGATCTGCCGCTGCAGGTCACCGCGTACGACCTTCCGGCCGGCCACCGCCTGGCCCTGGTCGTCGACACCAAGGACCCGCTGTACCTCGACGCCAACCGTCGGCGGTCCACGATCACGTTCGGTAGCGGATCCTGGCTGGACGTACCGATCGCCTGATGCCGGCCGGCGTCCTGCCACGGGCTCGCCTAGATCTCGATCTTGCGCGTTCCTCTGGTGGGGCGCTCCACCTGGACTCAGCAGACGCGGCCCGGTCCGCGACGGGATGCCGCAACCGTTTTGAGCCGTTGCGCGGGAGCTGATTCACGGATCATCCTTGAAACATGAGTCCATCCATCACTGCCGTTTGGGTACCCTTGGCGGTGTAGCCCTTACGGCCGTAAGGGGGCTTCTCGCCGCGATGTTGACCATCAATCATCAGCGGAAAACGTCTGCGGACCAATTCGCGCGTGAACAGTTGCGCGCGGAGCGCCAAGGACGTCGAGTCACTTTTGTTTCCTACCTCGAAGCGTATGACGCCGCAATCAGTAAAGCGGGTCGTACCGGCAGTCGGTACGGGCCTCGCCGATGCAGGGACTAGTTGTGCAGCTCGTCCAGGAACTCTCCGGACGCGTTGAAGGTGCGTACCGTTCCGGGCGGATGGATGCTCACGCCGCCCCGCCAGTGCACGATCTCCATCTCCGCGATCTCCATCGCCGCCACTTCGGCGAACATGTGCTCCCCGGGACCGAGGTCGTAGCTCATTCCGAGCGGCTCGAACATCACCGTGAACGGCGCATCCCGGTCAGCGGCGATCTTGATCCGCAGGGGTGGATTCAACCCGAAGCCCGCTTCCGGATCGTGACTGCTCGGTTGTCGCAAACCTGCCCTCAACCTCCTCGAGCGTTGCGATCGCCCGGAGCTCCTCGTTGAACTTCCCGTCGAGGAGGTTCTCCTTCTTCAACCGATTCTCGCTTCAACCGATTCTCGCAGATGTCTCACCCGCATCGCCGACCCGTCCGCCGCTACAACACTTCCGGGGACGCGCCCGGCTGTCGCCCGCGATCAGCGAGCGGGCCGTAGCCCTCGCACGGCAGCGTCCACCGTGAGGGGTGCCGCCGGTCGCTCGGACCTTGGGTGGCGTAACAGCTGCACGGCGCCGTGGCCGACGATGCTCGGCGGGAGAACTCGATGACCGGTGACACCGAATCGCGCATCGATCTCCGTACCAGGTGTGTTGGGTGCCCTACGGCCGGCTATGCCAGACAGACGCGCGGGTTCCATTCCCGAATTTTGGCATGTACGTCGCTGGGCGTGCCGGCAGCGTCGGGGTTCCAGCTGAGCTCGACCCATAGCCTGCCGGAGGCATCGCCGTCGCCTTGTCGATCAACTAGTACGGCAGCCGCCGTTCGTGAGGTGACCTCGGATCCCGCAGAAATTGGGACGGCCACCGCATGATCGTCTGTGCGTTGTGGACACAACATCAGACCGTGCGGTGGCCGAGAGCCACAGCGTAGAGCCTGCCCAGTGG
>NZ_JBEZXZ010000162.1:0-19930 GCF_040638275.1 Actinoplanes sp. NPDC026623
CCCCCCCCCCAACCCCCCCCGCCACCCCCATACGCAACAACCACCCCTGGAAAGAATCCGGTAAAAGTTGGGAAACAACAAAAACCAAGAATACAAACACCACGAACCCCCCCCACCCCCCCCAAACCCCCGGCGGGCCGGGGTTCCCGGCCCCGCCTTCGTATCGGGGTGGACTCCCCGGGTCAGGTGCTCGGCAGGGCCGCGTCCGGCATCATCGGCGAGGTGATCTCCGGGTCGGGCTCGGGCGGCAGGTCGGTGCCGCGGCGGAGCAGTTCGATGACGGCGAGCACGCCCAGCAGCGTGAGCGTCAGCCCGATCACGACGGAGGTGGTCGGCCGGGTCCAGAGCGCGTACCAGATGACGATCACCGCGAGGGCGCCGGCGCGCAGCCAGGTGACGTGGTCCGCGACCCAGCGGTCGACCGCGGTGGGCCGCCAGCCCAGCCGGCGCCCGCCCACCCGGGCGTTGACGACCAGCCAGTTCGCGCCGGTACGCAGCGCGCGGGCGAGCTCGCCCGGCCCGACCACCCAGGCGCCGAGCGCGATCACGACGCCGACCAGCACGACGGTCTGCAACCGGTCGGTGAACTGCGCCGTCAGGGTGTCCCAGACGACGGCGGCCGCGTCGCTGGGCAGGGTGTTCGGCGGCAGGTGAGTCAGGTAGTACTCGCGGCCCGCGGCGAGCCCGCCGAGCAGCATCAGCAGTGACAGGGCGATGCCGAGGCCGGCGAAGGACAGCATGCGCCGGCGGTTCGGCGCCAGCCAGACCGCGACGGCGAGCAGCAGGAAGGCGAACAGCACCAGCGGCACGGCGAGCCGGTCGAGCAGCGACGTGGCGCGCTGGATCTTGGGAATCGCGTCGGACTGCACCAGCGGGAAGGACAGGTTCACCGCGGGTATCCGGTCGGCGAACGGCACGCCGGCCGAGATCAGCTGGGGCTTGATGGCGTTGATGAACGTGCCCAGGTTGACCGAGACGGTGCCGTTCTCCACCTCGATCGCGCCGCCCTTGTTGCCCCGGAGCGCGGCGACCAGGCCGGCGTGGGCCGCCCGGTTGGCCTGCTCCCAGGCCCGGGCGAACAGGTCCGAGCTGACCGCGTTGTAGACCTGCGAGCGGGCGAAGGAGCGCACGCCGTTGACCATCGGCTGCTGAAGCATGCTGAGCTCCGCCGGCGCGCCCTGCTTCACCAGGGCGTCGATCGCCTGGCGGGTGAATCCGTCGATGTCGAGCGCGGCGAACACCTCGGCGGTGATCCGGTCGGCCACCGCGTTGCGCACGGCGGGATCCTCCGCCAGCGGCGCCACGGTGGCGACGTACCGGTCGGTGTCGAAGACGACCGCCCGCGCGAACAGCGCCACCGCTCCGACCGGCAGCAGCAGGCAGCCGATCACCAGCAGGACGGTCGCACCGGTCCATCGCCCGACCCGGCGCCCACGAGGCTTTCGTTCCACCGCCACCGGGCGGTCCACCAGCGCCCGGAGCCGCTCGTTCTCGGCGCGCAGGCGCGCGAGTTCCTGCTCGATGTCCGGTACTTCAGGCTCGGTCATTTGGGTTGGCTCCACTTCCGCCGGGAGCTGTGCAGAGCCCAAACCGTACGTCTCACCGATGGCCTCCGAGCTCCCCCTGTGCGGATGGGACGGCGGCGAAATGCCGTCCGTGCGGCGCCGTCCGGGGCCGCGCGCCTCATCCGCCGGAGGCGATGCCGACGGCCGCGGCGGCGCAGAAAATCGATACACGAACTCGGCCCCGCGTGGCCGGGTTCGCGGCGCGAATCGACGCACATGACCGACTCGGCACGCCGCGGTCATCCGACAGGAAGTAGGAGCGACATGGCACAGACCTTCGACAAATCCGCTTCGACCCGGACCGCCTGGCTCGGCTGGGTGTACTTCGCCGGCATCATGATGATCACGGTCGGCTTCTTCCAGGCGATATCCGGCCTGGTGGCCCTCTTCGACGACGGATATTACCTGGTGGGCAGCTCCGGGCTGGTCGTATCAGTCGACTACACGGCGTGGGGATTCGTCCACCTGATCCTCGGCATCGTCGCCTTCGCCGCCGGGTTCGCGGTGATGACGGGTAAGACCTGGGGGCGCACGGTCGGCATCATCCTCGCCGTCGTGAGCGCGGTCGTGAACATGGCCTTCATTCCGGCGTATCCCCTGTGGTCGATCCTGATCATCGCGATGGACGTGATCATCATCTACGCGCTCGCGGTGCACGGCCGCGAAGCCGCCGAGTAGCGCCGAACGCGCGACGCGGCGGCCTCCCGAAAAGGGGGCCGCCGCCGCAGCCGGGAAGGGCGGGGACGATGTCTGCACCACAAGCGCGGTCCGGCCCGGGTGAGCGACCGGACCGTTACGGGATGGTGTTCGCTCTGCTGCTGGCGAGCTTCGTCGTCGCCGGGATGCTGGACGGCCTCCTGGCGCGGCTGATCACCCTGCTGTTCTACGTCGGCGTACTGGTGCTCGCCCTGAGGTTCGCCCGGCTGCCGATCGGCACGGCGCGGTGGCTGCGCCGGGCACTGCTGGCCGGCTCGGTGCTCATCGCCGTCCTGGTGCTGGTGCTGCACGGCCGGGTGATCGAGGGGATCGCCGCCCTGTGGACGGCGGGATTCCTGCTGCTGACCGTGTTCGTGGTGGTCGGGCGGGTGCTGCGCCACCCGGTGGTCACGATGCAGACCATCTTCGGCGCCCTCTCCGCGTACCTGATGGTCGGGTTCGTCTTCGTCGCCCTGTTCACCGCGGCCGCCAGGCTGGGGCCCGGGCAGTTCTTCACCGGCGACGAAACGGCCGACGGCGACTCCATCCAGTACTTCGCCTTCGTCACGCTGACCACCACCGGATACGGCGACCTGACGCCGGCCACCGCGCCGGGGCGCAGCCTGGCCGTGCTGGACGCGCTGTGCGGCCAGATCTTCCTGGTGACGCTGGTGGCCCGGCTGGTCTCGGTGTTCGGCGTCGAGCGGCGCCGCCCGGGCGACGACGCCGCCGCGTGAGCTTCATCCGCTCGTGGTGAGCCGCCCGGAGAAGTTCGGTGCCACTGTGATCTCACCGTCGACTCCCAGGAGGGGCGCATGACTGCCTCGGTCCCCTACCCGTCCGATACCCACGCCTCGGAGGCCGTCTCTGCGCCGCAGACCGACGCCACGAGGTCCTTCGCCAAGGCCATGTGGTGGCTGGCCCTCGGCTCGTCCCTCTTCAGCGTCGTGCTCGGCATCACGATGCTGGTCTGGCCGGAGGCGACGCTGAAGGTGATCGCCGGCCTCTTCGGCATCTGGCTGCTGCTGCACGGCGTGGTCCGGATCGTCCAGGGGATCACCGGCACCGTGCGCGACGGCGCCGAGCGCGCCATCCTCGGCTTCATCGGGGTGTTCTTCGTGGTCGCCGGCGTCATCGCGCTTCGCAACCTGCTGGTCACCCTGGCCCTGATGGTCACGCTGGTCGGGCTCATGTGGCTCATCGGCGGCATCCTGGAGCTGATCTCCGCCTTCGGCGGGCCCGGCGGCGGATACCGGAAGTGGCAGATCGCCCTCGGCGCGCTGAGCATCGTCGCCGCCCTGGTCGTGCTCCTCTGGCCCGACATCTCGGTGGTCGCGTTCGTCTACCTCACCGGCGCCTGGCTGGTCCTCATGGGCCTGATCCAGGTAGCCATGGTGTTCTGGGCCCGTCGTGTGCTCACCGCCGCCTGAGGCCCGGCCCGGCCGGGCCGGGCGGGTTCAGTGCTGGAGCATCGCCTTGAGCACCACGATCACCGAACCGAGCAACAGGTTGACCACGGCGGTCAGGAACATCAGCGACCTGCTCGCCCCCGCCTGGCGGGCGGCGACGGTGGCCCAGCCGATCTGACCGGCGATCGCCACCAGCAGCGCCGTCCAGCCGGCCGCCTTGTTGCTCGCGCCGAGCAGGCCCAGCACGATGGCCGCTGCCGCGGGCGGGAACGTCGCCTGCAGCAGCGGCCACTCGAGCCGGCCGATCCTGGCCACTTCCGCCCGGCTGATGACGGCGCGATGAATGCGGTCGCCGACCAGCCGGGCGTACGCGTGCGCGATCCAGAAGACCACGCCGGTGGCGACGAGCAGCGCCGCCAGCCGTATCGGCGGGGGAGCGTGGCCCTCGGCGCCGAGTCCCGCGCCGACGACGACCGACGCCGCCAGCATGGAGCCGTAGATCGCGCCGGCGAAGTCGGCCTCGTTCGTCTCCGGTCGCACCTTGACGCCGGCAGCGACGTCGTCATCCCGGGTCATGTTCGGTCCAGGGCAAGCATCAGGCACCTCCGGGCTACGGGAGTTCCATCGTGTCGCGGCGCGGCGTGCGGATCTTCACCCCGCCTGGGTGAGTGGGCTCCGGTTGGGCGTACCGGGCCGGACCGGGCGCCGTTCGACGCCCGGCGACGCTCATCCGGGCGGGATGAGCCGCCGCCGCGCCCCCGTGCGATTCCCTCGGGGTGGGTGTCCTGCGACCCGTGAGGCGTCAGCTCCGCAGGAACCGCTCGGCGGCAATCGCCGACCGGGTAACGAACCGAAGGAAGGATCCGCATGTCCACTCTGGTCGCCATCGGGTATCCGGACGAGACGACCGCCGCCGAGGCGGCGGGGGAGGCGCGTCGACTCGCCAGGGATCTCATCATCGAGCCCGAGGCCATCGCGGCGATCAGTCGCGACAAGGAGGGCAGATTCCACGTCAGCACGAGCCACCATCCGGTGACCGGTGGGGCGTCGTGGGGCATGTTCTGGGGCCTGCTGTTCGGAATGCTCTTCTTCATCCCGTTCTTCGGCATGGCCGTCGGCGCCGGCCTCGGCGCCCTGATGGGCAAGGTCGCCAAGAGCGGCATCCACAAGGACTTCCAGGATCGGGTACGCGACCAGCTCCAGCCGGGTACCTCGGCCCTCTTCCTCGTGGTCAGCCACGTCACCCCGGACAAGGCGGTCGAGGCGCTGAGCCACTACGGCGGCACGGTGCTCAAGTCGTCGCTGTCCAAGGAGACCGAGGAGGAGTTGCAGGAGGCGCTGCACGGCTCTCCGGATGCCGCCAACACCCCGCCGACCGCCTGACGGCAGCCGTCCGGGCCGGTGATTCGGGCCGTGGTGGGGGCCTTCCGCCCCCGCCGCGGCCCTGCGCCGTCTCACCGGGCCGGCGCGTCGGTGCGCAGCCGGTCGCGGTGCCCGGCCTGCTCCAGCCAGCTCACCAGTTGCCGGTGCACCGCGTCCGCACCGATCAGCGGCGGGGCCGCGACCAGCCAGTCCTTCGGGTGCACCAGCACCGCCTCGGTCTGCCAGCCGCCGAGGCCGCCGTGGCAGCCGACCAGCTCCTCGTACGCGGCCACCTCGTCGGTGTCGGCATCGATGGGGCTGTTGATGACGAGGTCGCCGACGTGCTCGAGGGCGTCGTGCCGCAGCACGTCGGCCGCCGCGTGCGGGCCGAAGCCGGCGAGCGGGTCGGTGCCCACGACGCGGCCCTCCTGCAGGTAGCGGATTCCGTCGCGGCCGAGCACGACCGTTCCCTCGCCGCTGGTGCGTACCGTGATGAAGCCGATGCCGGGGTGCCGGGTCAGGGTGCCGACCAGGCCCGGATAGAGCTGTTCGATCTCCTCCAGGACCAGCCGCCCGGGCAGCCGGGTGAAGTAGATCATCGACAGGTTGCCCGACGCGATCAGCACGAGGTCCGACTCGTGCGCGACCTCGTCGGTGCCCGGCCCCAGGCTCTCCAGCTCGACCTGGCCGTCGTGGGTCCGGGTGCGCAGCGCGCGCCGGGTGAGCCGTCCGGTCCGGCCGCCCTGCTGCGCGACCTGGGTCAGGAAGGTGTTCACCGGTCCGACGGTCTCATCCAGCCCGGTCGAGGCCGCGACGGTTCCGGAGCCCATCAACTGGCGTACCAGATCCTGCAGCGGCAGGCCGTGGCGCTGCAGGAAGGTCGCGCCCTGGCTCTGCCCGTGGTCGGACAGCACCACGAAACGGTACGGGCGGGGCGCCCGCTCGGCGACGCGTTCCAGGACCCCGATGAGGTGGTCGATGCCGGCCAGCGACGCCAGCGACTCCGGGCGGGTCGGCCCGGCGTGGTGCGCGATCTCGTCGTAGTCGGTGAAGTCGCAGTAGATCGACGGCGTGCCGGCCATCATCTGGTCGGCGATGAGGCCCGCGTTCAGGTCCCGCAGCAGGACGTTGGTGACCGCGCGCAGCAGGATGTAGGAACCGCGCCGGCGGATCCGCGGCTCCACCCCGCGCACCCGCTGGAGCCGGGACTGATGGATCTCCTTGACCATCTCGGCGACGGTGAGCACCACCGAGCGGGTCAGCCCGTACGGGTTGATGAAGAACGTGGCGAAGGTGCGCGACGGCCCCTGGCGCGCGGGCGCGGTGCGGCTGGTCAGGCCGCTCATGGTCAGCAGGCTGGTCGGCGCGTCGCCGGAGAAGATGTTGGAGATGCTCACGCCGCCGTCCGCGAGCAGGCCGCGGCCGTCGCTGAGCCGGGCCTGGATCACCGCGGCGTCCTTGGGGCGGTTGGCGACCAGGAGCTCGCCGGTCTCCTTCTCGTACCAGCGGAACGCCGGCACCTGGTCGCTGGCGCCGTGCAGCAGCCCCGCCTGGCTCGCCGGCGTGGTCGCCGGAAGCTGCGCGTGCCAGTCCGTCAGGTGGTGACTGCCGGAGCGGATCCACCGGCTGAGCGTCGGCAGATCGCCCGAGCGGACGGACCACCGCAGCAGCGGCGCGGCGAGGCCGTCGATCTGCACGAAGACCACCCCCGGTACGGAACCCGCCATCCCGGGCTCCGCCGGCGCGCCGGCCCGCTGCACGAGGTGGGTGAGGAACGCGGCGCTGTCACCGGCGGTCGCCAGCCAGGTCACGATGGTCATCAGGAACGCGAACAGCCAGGAGGCCCAGAAGGCGTCCCAGAATCCGTCGACGTGGATGCCGGGGGTGAGGCTCAGCGCCAGGTAGAACAGCAGCGCCTGGGCGCCGAGCCCGGCCACCAGCACGCCGGCCCACCCCAGCAGCAGGGCGAAGGACGTCAGCAGCGGCCGCAGCAGCGCCGCCAGCAGGCCGAGCAGCACCGTCGCCAGCAGGACGTCCGCCGCGAGCGACGCCGAGACGCCGGGCACCATCGCGATCGTCGCGGCCATCGACAGCCAGCCGAGCACCAGGGTGACACCGAGCCGGCGGGCACCGGCGAGGGTGACCCGGAGCTGCCGCAGCAGCTGAACGCCCCACCGCGCCCGGGAACGCGCGCCGGATCCGGAGCCGTCTCCTGGTTCGTTCACGCTGACCGCCTACCTCCGAGGAACGCCGGCAACGCCGTAATTCGACGCGATCGGCCGTCCGCCCGAAACATCCCGCCGGGATGAACGCGCGGCTCATGCGCCAGGGATGATGGCAACCGGGCGCGACCGGCGCAGCGTGGCCAGATGCCGAGTAACCCGGAACCGACACCGTACGACGGCGTGAAGCACCTCAGCCCCGCGGAGCGGGCCCGGCTGGGCAAGGCCGCCCGCAAGGTCACCCCCCTGGACGCACACGCTGAAATCCACTCCGGCGACGGCCGCGATCCGGTGGCCGTGCTCGCGGCCGAGGACGTGGCGCGGGTGCCGGAGCTCGTGCCGATCCGCTACGGCCGCATGCTCGTCTCCCCGCTGACGTTCTATCGCGGCGCCGCCGTCCTCATGGCCGGCGACCTCGCCGCCACGCCGACGTCCGGCTTCCGCGTGCAGGCCTGCGGCGACGCGCACCTGTCGAACTTCGGCATGTTCGCGTCCGCCGAGCGCACCCTGGTGTTCGACATCAACGACTTCGACGAGACCCTGCCGGGCCCCTGGGAGTGGGACATCAAGCGGCTGGTGGCGAGCTTCGCGGTGGCCGGCCGGCAGAACGGGTTCACCCGCAAGCAGCGCGACAGGATCGCGTTCATCGCGGCCGGCGCCTACCGCAAGGCCATGCGCGACTTCGCCGCCCGCACCAATCTCGAGGTCTGGTATGCCCAGCTCGACGTGCAGACCGTGCTCGATCAGTGGCGCTCGATCCTGCCGCCGACGCAGGTGAAGCGCACCGAGGCGGCGCTGCGCAAGGCCAGGACCCGGGACAGCCTGCACGCCCTGGACAAGCTCTCCGAGGTGGTCGACGGCCACCGCCGCATCACCGCGGCGCCGCCGACGGTGGTGCCGATCGAGGACCTGATGCCCAGCGCCTCGGCGGACGAGCTGTTCCACTGGATGCAGACGGTGGTCCGCGGGTATCGCGGGTCGCTCTCGCCCGAGCGCCGGCACCTGCTCTCGCAGTTCCAGCTGGTGCACATGGCCCGCAAGGTGGTCGGCGTCGGCAGCGTCGGCACCCGTGCCTGGGTGCTGCTGCTGCTCGGCCGCGACGCCGGGGATCCGCTGTTCCTGCAGGCCAAGGAGGCCGGTGCCTCGGTGCTGGAGGAGTATGCGGGCGCGAGCGAATACCCGCACCACGGCGAGCGGGTGGTCGCCGGTCAGCGCCTGATGCAGGCCAGCGGCGACATCTTCCTCGGCACCCACCGGGCTCACGGCATCGACGGTCAGGACCGCGACTTCTACGTGCGCCAGCTGCGCGACTGGAAGGGCTCCGCGGTGATCGAGGAGATGCCGCCGCGCGGCCTCGGCATGTACGCGGCCATCTGCGGCCGGACCCTGGCCCGGGCGCACGCGCGGTCCGGTGACCGGATCGCGATCGCCGAGTATCTCGGTTCGTCCGATCGCTTCGAGAACGCCCTCGCGGCCTTCGGCGAGTCCTACGCGGACATCAACGAGAAGGACTTCGACAGGCTGCGGGCCGGCGTGCGCGACGGACGGGTCGAGGTGCAGACCGGCGTCTGAATACCCGCCGGGGCGGGCGCGCGGGGCCGAAGCCGGCCGGATCACCCGCGCGGGGTGAGGGCAGTCCGCCGGGTCCCGGCGATGCTGCTAGCCAACCGGATCCACGCGCCCCCGAGGGGATCATGCCATGACGTTGCCCACCCGAACCCCCCGCCCGGTCGACGCCGGCGTCCTCTGGGCCGGCGGGGTGGCCGCCGCCGTCGTGGCGGCCCTCATCGTGATCGTCGGGATCCTCTTCTGCCGGGGAGTCCTGGACATACCCATTCTCGCGCCCAAGGGCGACGGGGTCTGGGGCGACGCGGACACGATCAAGTACGCCGCCGGCGCGGCCGTCGCGGCCCTGCTGGCCACCGGGCTGATGCATCTGCTGCTGCTGTCGACGCCCAAGTCCGGCATGTTCTTCGCCTGGATCGTCAGCCTGGCGACCCTCGCCGCCATGCTCGCGCCGTTCGCCGTCAAGGCATCGCAGGAGAGCCGGATCGCCACGGCCTCGCTCAACTTCGTGCTCGGCATAGCCATCGGCAGCCTGGTCTCCGGGTCCGCCCGCAGCGCCGTCCGCAAGGCCTCGTTCCGGACCCGGCCCCCGCTCCCCGGCCCGCCGTACCCGACCCGATGAGGACCGAGCAGATGAGCGTCACCGTGGAGCCGGCCGTGACCGGGGCCCAGGTCTGGCTGGCCCGAGGCGCGTTCGCGCTGGCGCTCGCCGCGGCCGTCGTGCTGGTGGCGTTCGCCGGCGGCGGCGGGCGGGGCCTGGCGATGGTGGCGGTCGGCGTCGCCGGAGTGGTCTTCTTCGTCGCCGGCGCGTACTGGGTCCTCGCCGGGCGTGGCGTGTCGCGGGCGCTGGCCGTCGTGCTGACGGTCCTCGCGCCCGTCGCCGTGCTCGTGCTCTACATCCGGGCGGACCTGCTGTGGGTGGCCGTCGTGTCGCTCGGGCTGTTCGCGCTCTCGATCGCCACGGCCCGCGTCGCGCTGGCGGCCGGCGACGTCGGCGAGCGGACGGACACCTACGACGCCGAGCCGGCGACGCGTCCGTTCCTGATCATGAATCCGCGGTCCGGCGGCGGGAAGGTGACGACGTTCGGCCTCAAGGCGAAGGCCGAGGCCATGGGTGCCGAGGTGGCCCTGCTGGACGGCCCGGGAACCGTTGACGTCGCCGTGCTCGCCCGCGAGGCGGTCGCGCGGGGCGCCGACCTGCTCGGGGTGGCCGGCGGCGACGGCACCCAGGCGCTGGTGGCCGGGATCGCGGCGGAGCACGACCTGCCCTTCCTGGTCGTGAGCGCGGGCACCCGCAACCACTTCGCGCTCGATCTCGGCCTGGACCGGGAGGACCCCGCCACCTGCCTCAAGGGCCTGACCGACGGGGTGGAGATGCGCGTCGACCTGGGCCGGATCGGCGACCGCACCTTCGTCAACAACGCGTCCTTCGGCGCGTACGCGGAGATCGTGCAGAGTCCCGAGTACCGCGACGACAAGACGCGCACCACGCTGCGGCTGCTCCCCGACGAGCTGGCCGGCCATCGCGGCGCCCGGCTGACCGCGCGCATCGGGGACGTCACGATCGAGGGCCCGCAGGCGATCCTGGTCAGTAACGACCCGTACGGGTCGACCGACCTGGCCGGGCTGGGCCGCCGGGCGCGGCTGGACCTCGGCGTGCTGGGCCTGGTGGCGATCTCGGTGGCGAACGCCCGCCAGGCGGTCGGCCTGCTGCGGCGCAGCCGCGAGCGCGGACTGCTCCGGCTGACCGGCGCCGAGGTGATCGTCGACTCCGACGCGGCCGAGATCCCGGTCGGCATCGACGGTGAGGCGATTCTGATGCCCACCCCGGTGCGCTGCACCACGGTGCCGCGGGCGCTGCGGGTGCGGCTGCCGCGGGAGCGGCCCGGCGTGCCGCCGGCCAAGCCCGCCGTCGACTGGGTCCGGCTGCGCCGGCTGGCCTTCGCCCGGAACCCGTAGGGCGGGCACCGTCAGACGTACGAGAGGCCGTCATCCCGATGCGGGGGTGACGGCCACGGTGCTGTTCGGTCGCGCGTTGAGCCGGGCTCTGAGTTCGAGCTCGAGGTCGACGGCGGCGATGTCGAACTCGAGCCGGGGCTGAAGGGCAGGGCGCGCCGCCGGCGACGGGTCATGTCGTGTCGGCGATGTCCTCGTCGGTGATCCGGCGAACCTCCAGCAGTTGCAGTCCGAGATCGTGAATCCGGACCAGGAGCCCGAACAGGGCGGACTGGTCCGGGAGCGTGCCGTAGAGGACGGTCTGTGCCGGCTCGACGGTCATGTTGACGCCTTCGAGGTCGCGAACCAGGTCCGCCGGGATGGACCCGGAGACCCTGAGCTGATACAGCGCTCGCGCCGTCGGAACGGCGGGTCGCTCGGCTGGCGGGTTCATTTCCTCACTGTCCGCCGTACCGGACCCCGGGGGATCGTCCGGGGCGGATGGTGCGAGGGATTTCAGGGTGGAAACGCCGTGGAATCGCGGCCCGGCTTGCCATTACACGGACAGGTACTCGTGCCGGAACTCGATGACGATGATGCGCGCCGCGGCCTCGATCAATGCCAGGTGTGAGAACGCCTGGGGGAAGTTGCCCAGGTGGCGTCCGGTGGCCACGTCGAACTCCTCCGCGTACAGCCCCAGGGGTGAGGCGATCCGCAGCAGGCGCTCCATCAGGTCGCGGGCCCGCTGCTCCTCGCCGACGACCGCCAGCGCGGAGACCAGCCAGAAGGAACAGATCAGGAACGAGCCCTCCCGGCCCGCCAGGCCGTCGTCGGTCTCGTCGGTGCGGTAGCGCAGCACGAAGCCGTCCTCGGTCAGCCGCTCGGCGATCGCGTCGACCGTGGCCCGCAGCCGCGGATCGTCGTGCGGCAGGAACCCGAAGATCGCCGCGAGCAGCGTGGACGCGTCCAGCGAATCGGTCGCGTAGTGCTGGCGCAGCACGCCGTCCTCGGTGACGCCGTTGTCGAGGATGTCCTGCTTGATCTCGTCTGCCGTCGCGCGCCAGCCGGCCGCCAGGCCGGCGTCCGACCGGATCTCGGCGAGCGCGGCGGCGCGGTCGAGGGCAACCCAGCACATGAGCTTGGACGACACGTAGTGCTGCGGCTCGCCGCGGGCCTCCCAGATGCCCTGGTCCGGCTCCCGCCAGACCGCCTCGGCGCAGCGCGCCTGTGCCTCGACGATGGCCCACAGCCGGCGCGGCAGGCGCTGGCTGCGGCGGGTGTGCAGCAGGATCGAGTCCAGCACCGCGCCGAAGACGTCGTTCTGCCGCTGGTCGAAGGCGCCGTTGCCGACCCGCACCGGGCGGGCGCCGGCATAGCCGGACAGGTCGTCGCGGGTGGACTCGGTCAGGTCACGGCGGCCGTCGATGCCGTACATGATCTGCAGGGAGCCGTCCTTGTTGGGCTCGAGGTCGGCGATGAACTGCATGAACTCGTCGGCCTCCCAGTCGAGGTTCAGGTAGTGCAGCGCCTGCAGGGTGAAGGTCGAGTCGCGCATCCAGGTGTAGCGGTAGTCCCAGTTGCGCTCGCCGCCGGGCGTCTCGGGCAGCGAGGTGGTGAGCGCCGCCACCGTGGCGCCGGTCGGCATGTAGGTCAGACCCTTGATGGCCAGTGCCGACCGCTGGATCGCGTCGCGCCAGCGGTGATCCGGAATGCGGGCCCGGTCCAGCCAGCCGCGCCAGCAGCGGACGGTGGTGTCGAGCCGGCGCCGGGCGTCGTCGAGGTCGGGCACCGTGGCCCGGTCCGTAGCCCACGACAGCGCGCAGTAGATCTCCTCGCCGGCCCTCAGGTTGTGCCGCGCCCTGACCCGGTCACCCTCCAGCCCGAGGGAGAGGTCGGTCTGCAGCCCGACGGTGCAGCCGGCCCCGGTCGCGTCGGCGGTGTGCCGTTGCGGGCCCGCGCCCATGGTCCACTCGGCCGGCACCCGCCCGTAGTCGAACACCGGCTCGCAGACCAGCTCGACCTCGACGAGGCCGTCGAGGCAGCGGACGGTGCGCACCAGCACGTGGTCGGCGTCGTTGTCGTTCGGCGGACGGGTGTGCGGTGTCACCGCGTCCGGCTCCTCGTGCGGCCCCAGCGTCAGGGCGTCGCGCACCTCGAGCCAGCCGGACGGCGTCTTCCACGTCGTGACCAGGACGTTCGTGCCGGGCTCGTACGCACGGGCGGTCGGGTGGTGGATGCCGAAGGGGCCGATCCTGAAGTAGCCGGCCTGCCGGTCGAGCAGGGTGCCGAAGATGCTCGGCGAGTCGAAGCTCGGCACGCAGAGCCAGCCGACCGAGCCGTCCGGCGCGATCAGGGCACCGGTGTGGCAGTCGGAGAGGAACGCGTAGTCGGCGATCGGCGTGAACGGCGACGGAGCCGCCGCACTCTGCTCCCGTGATACGGCCACAGCGGGCTCCATCCCTCGGTTTTGTCCTAGGATTGCGGATGACAGCCTCGCGGATCACCGAACGGACGGCCTCATCCCGTACGGGTGGTCGCCCGGCGCCGATTCGCTGAAGATCCGGCCGGGGACATTCATCGGGATCATCCGGCCGGGGTGAGGGAGCGGGCGGTTCCGCCGGGGGATGCTCACTGGGTCCGTGCGGGGGTCAACGGCGATGGCCGGCGCGGACGAACCTGGGAGGAGTAGCCGATGACCGGTGCGGGATCTCCACGGCTCGCCACTGACGACCCGGCGGGTGACGTCGTCAACGGGAGCGCGGCCCGAGGCGTGTGGCCGCTCGGCCCGGTGCAGCGGGTGCCGCCCGACTCCGATGCCCTCGTCCTGCTCGACGACCGCCTGACGCCGGTCTCCGAGGTGGTCGACGCCTACCACGCCGCCGTCGAGGAGCTCCAGGAGCTCAAGCGCGACCGCAAGCGGGTGTCCCGCAAGCTCCGCGCCGAGACCGAGCTGCGCCCGTGGCAGGTCGAGCTGCTCAAGCTGCAGCGGCACCTCGAGAAGCACCGGATGCGGATGATCGTGCTGTTCGAGGGCCGGGACGCCGCCGGCAAGGGCGGCACCATCCGCCGGGTCACCCGCTACATGAACGAGAAGCACTACCGGGTGGTCGCGCTGGGCCGGCCGAGCGAGGACCAGCGGTCACAGTGGTATTTCCAGCGCTACGCGGCGCAGCTTCCCGCCGGCGGCGAGATCGTCCTGTTCGACCGCAGCTGGTACAACCGGGCCATGGTCGAGCCGGTCTGCGGCTTCTGCACGCAGGACGAGTACCAGCACTTCATGTGGGGCGTGACCGGCTTCGAGAAGGACCTGGTCCGCCAGGGCACGATCCTGGTGAAGCTCTACTTCAGCGTCACCAAGGAGGAGCAGCGGCGGCGGTTCGCGCGCCGCCACACCGACCCGCTGCGCCAGTGGAAGTTCAGCGAGATCGACTCGCAGGCCCAGGACCGCTGGGACGACTACACCAAGCGCAAGTACGAGATGATCAGGAGAACCGGCACCGTCAGCGCGCCGTGGGTGATCATCCGGTCCGGCGACAAGCAGCGCGCCCGGCTGAACGCGATGAAGGTCATGCTCAACGCGGTCGACTACGAGGACCGCAGCACCGAACTCGACTTCGAGCCGGACCGCGGCGTCGTGCTGTCCGGGGCGCAGGAGATCGCCCTGATGGAGGCGGAGCGCGCCCGCAGCGGCAGCTTCACCAGCTGAGCGGCGCCCGCACCGCGCGCGACGGGCCTGGCTAAGGTGAGATCGCCTCACCGTCGGCCAGGGAGACTCATGCAATTTCAGATGTTCGTGGACGGCGCCTGGATCTCCGCGCGCTCCGCCGCAACCACCGTCGCGACCAGCCCGGCGACCGGCGAGAAGCTCGGCACGGTGCCGGACGGCGACCGCGAGGACGCCCGCGCGGCGATCGCGGCGGCCCGGCGCGCCGCCGGCGGCTGGGCGCGACTGTCCGCATTCGACCGGGCGGCGCTGCTGCACCGGGTCGCGGACGTGATCGAGACCCGCCGGGACGCCCTGGCCCGCACGCTCACCCTCGACCAGGGCAAGCCGCTGCGCGCCGAGGCGTACGACGAGGTGGACGAGCTGGTCGGGTACTGGCGGATGGCCGCCGAGGACGGCAAGCGGCTGGGCGGGCTGCTGCCGAACTCGTCGAGCGCCGGCAAGCGGGCGATGCTGATCCGCCGTCCGCGCGGCGTCGTCGGCGTCATCACCCCGTGGAACTGGCCGTACACGATGCCCGCCGAGCTGATCGCGCCGGCGCTGGCCGGCGGCAACACGGTGGTCTGGACCCCGGCGCCGTCGACGGCGGTGTCCGCGGTGGCCCTGGCCGAGTGCCTCGCGGAGGCCGACCTGCCGCCCGGGGTGGTCAACCTGGTGACCGGGCCCGGCCCGGTGGTGGGTGACGAGCTCGCCCGCAACCCCGGCACGGACGCGGTCGCCTTCATCGGCTCCACCGCCACCGGCCGGCTGGTGGCCGCCGCGGCGGCCGGCAAGGCGACGCTGCTGGAGATGGGCGGCAACGGCCCGATCGTGGTGCTGGCCGACGCCGACCTCGACCGGGCGGTCGAGGGCGCGCTGCTGGCCTGCTTCCTGTGCGCCGGGCAGAGCTGCACCGCCGGCGAGCGGCTGCTGGTGCACGAGCGGGTCCGCGAGGACTTCGCCGGCCGGCTCGCCCGGGCGGTGCGGGACCGGGTCCGCCTCGGCGACCCCCTGGACGACGCCACCACGATGGGCCCGCTGAACAACGCCGCGGTCGCGGCCAAGATGGACGATCACGTCGCCGACGCGGTACGCCGTGGCGCCACGGTGCTCACCGGCGGCGCCCGGGCCACCGGCTTCGCCACCGACCTCTACTGGCCGGCCACCGTCCTCGATGGAGTGCCGGCCGACGCGGCGGCCGCCACCGAGGAGACGTTCGGCCCGATCGCGCCGATCGTCGGCATCGGCTCGCTGGACGAGGCGATCCGGCTGACCAACGACTCGCCGTACGGGCTGCTGGCCGCCGTCTACACCGCCGACCTGTCCGCCGGGCTCGCCTTCGCCGACGCGGTCCGCACCGGCTGGGTCAACATCAACGAGTCCACCAACTACTGGGAGAGCCACCTGCCGTTCGGCGGGCGTTCCGGCTCCGGCAGCGGCATCGGCCGGGTCGGCGGCGCGCACCCGATGGAGGCCTTCACCGAGCTGCAGACCGTGATCATCGGCTGAGCTCTCACTCCCAGACGGCGGCGGGCGACTCGGCCTCCTCGAACACCAGCAGCGTGCGGGTGTTCACGACGCCGGGCATGCCCTGGATCACGTTGAGCACCAGGCGGCCGAGGTCGGCGTTGTCCCGGGCGCGGACCAGCAGGATCGCGTCGAACTCGCCGCCGACCCAGGCGATGTGCACGACCCCGGGCAGCGCCCGCAACTGCTCGCCGACCACCCGCCACTCCGCCTGCTGCAGATTCACGGTGACGTAGGCCGAGGTGCCCAGGCCCGCCGCGACCGGGTCGACGTCGGCGCGGAACCCCCGGATCACGTTCGTGGCGCGGAGCCGCTCGACCCGCGCGTAGGCGTTGGCGCGGGAGATGTGCAGGCGCTCGGCCAGGGTGCGCATCGACATCCGCCCGTCGCGGACGAGCTCCCCGAGGATCTGCCGGTCGATGTCGTCGAGAGGGCTGGCCACTTGTCTCGTCCTCCACGCTCGCGGGGCGCTCCGATCGGACGTTTGGTCGGTGATCAGGCGGTTGGAGAGTACATCTTCTCGGTCTTTACCGGCCTCTGGCATCCGATTGGTCGGGCAATCACCATGGCTGCATGACAGGTGATCTGCACCACCTCCTGCCGTCGGAGCCCGTCATGCTCCTCGACGCGCACGGACGACCGGCCGACGCGGCGGGCTACCCCCTGCCGGACGGCGCGGAGCTGGTCCGCGCCTTCGATGCCCTGGTCACCGCCCGGCGGTTCAACGACCAGGCGTACGCGCTGGTCCGGCAGGGCCGGCTCGCGGTGTACCCCTCCTCGCACGGGCAGGAGGCCTGCCAGGTCGCCGCCGCGCAGGTGCTGGCCGACGGGGACTGGCTCTTCCCGACCTACCGCGACACGGTCGCCGCGATGGGCCGGGGCGTCGACCCGGTCGAGGCGCTGACGCTGCTCAAGGGCGACTGGCACTGCGGCTACGACCCGAACGAGCACCGGGTCGCCCCGCACGCCACGCCGCTGGCCACCCAGCTGCCGCACGCGGTCGGCGTCGCGCACGCCGCGCGCCTGCGTGGCGAGCCGACCGTCGCCATGGCGATGTGCGGCGACGGCGGCACCAGCGAGGGCGACTTCCACGAGGCGCTCAACTTCGCGGCCGTCTTCAAGGCCCCGGTCGTGTTCTTCGTGCAGAACAACGAGTACGCCATCAGCGTCCCGCTCGCCCGCCAGTCCGCCGCGCCGTCCCTGGCGCACAAGGGCATCGGCTACGGCATGCCCGGCCGGCGCGTCGACGGCAACGACATGGCCGCGCTGCTCGCCGTCCTCGGCGACGCCGTGGCCCGGGCCCGGGCCGGCGAGGGCCCGCAGCTGGTCGAGGCGCACACCTACCGGATGCAGGCGCACACCAACGCCGACGACGCCACCCGTTACCGCCAGGACGCGGAGGTGGCGGCCTGGGTCGAGCGCGACCCGCTCACCCGCCTCGAGCTGCACCTGCGGGAACGCGGGCTGCTCACCGACGCGCTGCACGCCGACATCACCGCGCGGGCCGAACGGATGGCGGAGCACGTCCGCGACGGCCTCAACCGCGACGTCGAGCCCGACCCCGCGATGCTGTTCGCCCACGTGTACGCGAAACCCACCCCGCAGCTGGCGGAGCAGGCGGCCCTGGTCGCCGACGAGCTCGACCGCGAAGGAGCGCCGCGATGACCGCGCACGAGAAGCTGACGATGGCGCAGGCGCTCAACCGCGCGCTGCGCGACGCGCTGGCCGAGGACCCGTCGGTCGTGGTCTTCGGCGAGGACGTCGGCCCGCTCGGCGGCGTCTTCCGGATCACCGACGGCCTCACCGCCGCGTTCGGCGAGGACCGGTGCTTCGACACGCCGCTGGCCGAGTCCGGCATCGTCGGCGTCGCGATCGGCATGGCCATGAACGGCATGCGCCCGGTCGTCGAGATGCAGTTCGACGCGTTCGCCTACCCGGCGTTCGAGCAGATCGTCAGCCACGTCGCGAAGATGCGTAACCGCACCCGCGGGCGGGTCACGCTGCCGATGGTGATCCGGGTTCCGTACGCGGGCGGCATCGGCGGCGTCGAGCACCACTGCGACTCGTCGGAGGCGTACTACGCGCACACCCCCGGGCTGCACGTGGTCGCGCCGGCGACGCCGGCCGACGCGTACGCGCTGCTGCGGGAGGCCATCGCCTCGCCCGACCCGGTGGTCTTCCTCGAGCCGAAGAAGCTCTACTGGAGCAAGGAGGAGGTCGAGCTCCCCGTGCGCGCGCCCGGCATCGGCACGGCCGTCGTGCGCCGCGAGGGCACCGACGCCACGCTCATCGCGTACGGGCCGTCCGTGCCGGTCGCGCTCGAGGCCGCCGAGGTCGCCGCGCAGGAGGGCCGCAGCCTGCAGGTCGTCGACCTGCGCTCGATCGTGCCGTTCGACGACGAGACCGTCTGCGCCGCGGTCCGCTCCACCGGCCGCGCCGTGGTCGTCGCGGAGGCGTCCGGGTTCGCCAGCGTCTCCTCGGAGATCGTCGCGCGGGTCACCGAGCGGTGCTTCCACTCGCTGGCCGCGCCGATCCGCCGGGTGACCGGATTCGACATCCCGTACCCGCCGCCGAAGCTGGAGCACTTCCAGCTCCCCGGCGTCGACCGCGTTCTCGACGCCGTTGACGACCTGCAGTGGGAGGACCGATGAGCGAGCAGATCTTCCTGCTGCCGGACCTCGGCGAGGGCCTCACCGAGGCGGAGGTGGTGCGCTGGCTCGTGGCCGAGGGTGACACCGTCGCCGTCGACCAGGCCGTCGTGGAGGTCGAGACCGCCAAGTCGCTGGTCGAGGTGCCGACGCCGTACGCCGGCCGGGTCGCGACCCGGCACGCCGGCGAGGGCGTCACGCTCGAGGTCGGCAGGCCGCTGCTCACCGTGACCACGCTCGTGCCCGAGGCCGCGCTCGTGCCGGAGGCCTCACTCGTGCCGGAGGCCTCACTCGTGCCCGAGGCCGAGGTCTACCGCGAGGAGGAGCGGGCCGGCTCCGGCAACGTCCTGATCGGCTACGGGACCTCGGGCGGCGCGGTCACCTCGCGGCGCCGCCGCCCGCGGGCGGGTTCCGCCCCGGCCGCGGTGAGTCCCGCGCCGTTCCGGGTGCCGCTGGTGGTCTCACCGCTGGTGCGCCGGCTCGCCCGCGAGGGCGGGCTCGACCTGCGGACCGTCGAGGCCACCGGGCCCGGCGGCCTGATCGTCCGCGCCGACGTCGAGCGGGCCCTGTCGCGCCCGGCACCGGTTCAGCCGCCGGCCGGCGCCGCCCCGGCGGCGGCGGCGGGGGAGCGGCGGGTGCCGCTCAACGGTTTCCGCAGGGCGGTGTCGGCGGCGCTGACGCGCAGCCGCGCGGAGATCCCCGAGGCGACCGTCTGGGTCGACGTCGACGCCACCCGGCTCTGGCAGTTGCGCGAGAGCACTCCCGGGCCGGGGCTGCTCGCGTACATCGCCCGCTTCGTGGTCGCGGGCCTGCGGCAGTACCCGATGCTCAACGCCCGGGTGGACACCGAGCGGCAGGAGATCGTCGAGTTCGACGCGGTCAACCTCGGCATCGCCGTGCAGGGCGAGCGCGGGCTCGTGGTGCCCGCGGTCATCGGCGCCGAGACGATGACGACCGCGCGCCTCGACGAGGAGATCCGCCGGGTCACCGCCGCCGCGCGCGAGGGCCGGGCCACCGCCCGGGAGCTCGCGGCGGGGACGTTCACGCTCAACAACTACGGCGGGTTCCGGGTCGACGGCAGCGCCGCGATCATCAACCACCCGCAGGTGGCGATCCTGGGCTTCGGCCGGATCATGGACCGGGCCTGGGTGGTGGACGGCGAACTGTGCGTCCGGAAGATCACCCAGATGAGCTTCGTCTTCGACCACCGGGTGTGCGACGGCGGCACGGCCGCCGGCTTCATGCGCAGCGTCGCGGACGCCATCGAGGATCCGGCGTCCGCCATCGCCCACCTGTG
>NZ_JBEZXZ010000163.1:0-3713 GCF_040638275.1 Actinoplanes sp. NPDC026623
GCGCCGGACTGGAGTCCGGCGCCTTCTTCGTGTCCAAGGACCGGCCTGTCAACCGGAGTTGACAGACCGGCATTGTCAACCTATGTTGACAGCATGACAGAAGCAACCGATCTCGCAGCGGCCGCGGGCAGCGCCGATCCCCGGGTCGGCCTGCGCGCGGTGGTGACGCTGCGCCGCCTCCTGGAGGGCCTCGAGAATCTCCAGGTGGCCAACGCCCGCCGCAAGGGCTGGTCCTGGCAGGAGATCGCGGACGCCCTCGAGGTGACCCGCCAGGGCGTCCACAAGAAGCATGCCGGCCGCGTGCCGATGCAGGACCCACGGGAGGGCTGAGATGTTCGAGCGATTCACCAATGAGGCACGAAACGTCGTGGTGCGCGCCCAGGAGGAGGCCCGCGAGTTGCAGCAGGCCCCGCTCGGGACGCAGCACGTGCTGCTGGCGCTGCTGGCGGACGAGGCGGGCCCGGTGGCCTCGGCGCCGGCCCTGCGGGACCGCGGCGTCGACGCTGCCTACCTGCGGGCCGAGGTCGTGCGCCGCGTCGGCCCCGGCACCGGGCCGCACCCGGACGTGCTGGCGGAGGCGGACGAGGAGGACGCCGCGGCCCTCAAGGCGATCGGCATCGACCTGGACGCGGTCCGCCGGGCCATCGAGGAGAACTTCGGCCCCGGCGCGCTGCGCCTGCCGCGGAACGCCCCGCCGAAGCGCCGGGGCCTGCTGGGCCGCCTCCGCGGCGGCGGGCGCACACCGTTCTCGCCCCGGGCCAAGAAGGTCCTGGAGCTCTCCCTGCGCGAGGCGCTCCGCCTGAAGCACAACTTCATCGCCCCGGAGCACATCCTGCTCGGCATCCTGCGCGAGGGGCGGGGCCTGGCCGTGCAGATCCTGACGGAGGCGCAGGTGGACCTCGCCCGGTTGCGCGTGGAGGTGACCCGCTCGCTGCTCGACACGGCGGCCTGAGCGCGCGTCATGCCTAATCCGGTGGTCGCCTGGGTATTACCGCCGACCTGGGCGACCACTGGAGGCACGATGAACTACCGCGTGGAGTACAACGGCGATGACATCGATCTTCCCACCCTGGACGCCGCGCTCGACAACGCGAAGCGGGCGATCGCTTCGGACCTCGGGCCGATCAGCGGGTGGAGCGTCGAGCACGACGAGTCGATCAACGACTGGTTCGTGCAGGGTGTCGTCGACGGTAAGGCCGTCGGTGCCACCGCCGTCGTCACCGGCCCGGAGCCCATGCTGACCGCGCGGAACTTCCCGCGGCACGCCCCGGCCCTCGCCGACGATCTCGCACACCGGCGGGTCTTCACCGGGAGCACCCCCGCCGACGTGCTCGCGATGGCCGCGAACTGGCTCGCCGGGCGTCCCGAGGTGCCGGCCGTCGACGATCTGGGCTGGCGGTCCCGCCGGGACGGCTTCGAGCTGCGGGTCTACTACCGCGTCTGATCGTTCGGCGCCGCAATATCCTCGGTCGACGAGGATATTGGAGGACCACGTGGATCTGACCACCATCGCGGCAGTGCTCTTCGACATGGACGGCACGCTCGTCGACTCCGACGCGGCCGTCGATCGCGCCTGGCGGGGCTGGGCGGCCGAGTTCGGCGCCGACCCGGACGCGGCGCTCGCGGTCGCACACGGCGCGCCGGCCGAGCGCACCGTCCGGCTGATGCTGCCCGGCCTGACCGATGACGGCGTGGCGAGCGCCGCGGCCCGCCAGCTCGAACTGCAGTACGACGACCTGTCCGACGTCGTGGCGACCCGGGGCGCGCACGAACTGCTGGCGTCCCTGCGGCTGCCGTGGGCGGTCGTGACCAGCGCCGATCTGCGGCTGGCCAAGGCCCGGCTGGGCGCGGCCGGAATCGAGGCGCCCGTGCTGGTCACGGTCGAGGACGTCCGGGCCGGCAAGCCGGATCCGGAGGGCTATCTGCGCGCGGCCGAGCTGCTCGGCGTCGCGGCGCGGGACTGCCTGGTCGTCGAGGACGCGGAGGTCGGCGTCGCCGCCGGGCGGGCGGCCGGCGCTCGGGTCGCCGCGCTCAAGGGCGTCGACGGCGACCTGCGCATCGACGACCTCGCCCAGCTCGCCCGGTTCCTGAACCCGTGACGGTGACGGCCGCCACCGCCGTACCGGTGGTATTTCAGATTTGAAAGAGTTACCGTTTGTGGCATGACCCGACCGCTCAGCGACAGCCAACAGCAAGCCTGGCGGGCCTTCGTCGAGAGCAGCTGGGCGCTGCACACCCGGCTCGAGGAGGACCTGCGCGCCGCGACCGGCCTGAGCATGTCGGATTTCCACGTCATGGTCGTGCTCTCCGAGGCGCCCGGCCACCGGGTGCGCATGGGTGAGCTCGCCGACCGGCTGGTCTTCTCGCCGAGCCGGTGCACCTACCAGATCACCTCGATGGTCAAGCGTGGCCTGGTCCGCAAGCAGAGCTGCTCCGACGACGGGCGCGGCCAGGAGGCCGTCCTTACCGACGCCGGCCTGGCCGCGCTGGCGGTCGCCGCGCCGCTGCATCTCGCCACCGTGCGGGAAACGTTCATCGACGACCTCGACGATGCCGAGATCGCCGCCATCACCCGCGTCTTCGGGCGCCTGGGTCCGCGACTGCGCTCGCTGCCGGTCACCGCCTGAGGGAGAGAGAAATGCCCGCGATCACCGTCGACGACGTCCTGGTCCTGCCGCGACTGCCGCAGCCCGACGCCGCCACCACCAGCTACCGGCCCGTGCACCGGCTCACCACCGCGCCGTCGGGCTACGAAGGCGAGGGCTTCCCCGTCCGGCGCGCCTTCGCCGGGGTCCCGACGAACGAGCTGGACCCGTTCATCCACCTGGACCAGATGGGCGAGGTCGACTACGCGCCGGGCGAGCCCAAGGGCACCTCGTGGCACCCGCACCGCGGCTTCGAGACCGTCACCTACATGATCGACGGCCAGATGGACCACCAGGACTCCAACGGTGGCGGCGGCTCGATCACCAACGGCGACACCCAGTGGATGACCGCGGGCGGCGGCATCCTGCACATCGAGGCCCCGCCGGAGCAGCTGGTGGCCAGCGGCGGGCTCTTCCACGGCCTGCAGCTCTGGGTCAACCTGCCCCGGGCCGCCAAGATGATCGCCCCGCAATACCAGGACATCCGGGGCCGGGAGGCAGCGCTGCTGACCACCCCCGACGGCGGCAGCCTGATCCGGGTGATCGCGGGCGAGATCGCGGGGCATGCCGGCCCCGGCTCCACACACACCCCGATCAACCTCGCCCACGTCACGCTGCAGCCGGGCGCCCAGCTCGACCTGCCCTGGCAGCCCGACTACAACGCCCTGGTCTACGTGCTCGCCGGGCGCGGCACGGTCGGCGTGGAGGCGCGCCCGATCCAGCTCGGCCAGCTCGCCGCCCACGGCGCCGGCGACACGATCCGGGTCAACGCCAACCGGACGCAGGACTCGAACGTGCCGGCGATGGAGCTGTTCATCATGGGCGGCCGGCCGATCCGCGAGCCGGTGGCGCAGTACGGCCCGTTCGTGATGAACACCCGCGAGGAGCTCATGCAGGCGTTCGAGGACTACCAGAAGGGCCGCCTCGGCGTCATCCCGGCGGAGCGCCTCCCGCACACCGACTGAGCACGACGCGGGGCCGGGGGGGGGGGGGGGGGCCGGCCCGGGGAGGTGGGGGAGGCGGGGGGGGGCCCCGCGGGGGGGGGCGGGGTGGGGCCGGGCCCCGGGG
>NZ_JBEZXZ010000163.1:3723-19841 GCF_040638275.1 Actinoplanes sp. NPDC026623
CACCACCTCCTGGGCCGCCCGGGCCACCACCCGCCGCCGCGCCACCCCCACACCGCCGGACCCGGGGGGGGGGGGGGGCGGCGGGGCCGCCCCGCCCCGGCTCAGTTCGGGAACGCGTTCGGGTCCACGTCGGTGGTCGACGCGTTGCCGCCGACCACCGGGGTGAGCGTGATCGTCCAGATCGAGGCCGAGAACGACGTCGTCGTGAACTTGAACGTGTCGTCGAACTTGCTGAACGCGCAGTCCCGGGTGAAGCCCTTCTTCGCCGCGTTCCAGTCGACGCCCGACGCGGTGTAGACCCGGTAGGTCCCGTCGCGGATGCCCCGGGCCGTGTAGGTCCCGCCGCCGCGCACGTAGACGGTGAGCACCGGCTTCGGCTTCTTGCCCTTGGTCGGCACCAGGCTGACCGTGATGTCGTCGGCGCCGTTCTTGATCTTCAGGTGACCGGAGCCGCCCGAGTTCGAGCGCTTGAGGAAGGTGCCGGTCTTGAGGCGCCGCTTGGTCTCCTTCGGCGGCGCCGGCAGGAACCTGCCGAACTTGTACGCCGGGTCGGCGACGGCGAGCTTCTTGACGTCCTCGCGGATCCCCTCGGCCCAGCCGGATTGCAGCAGCGACGTCCACGGCGACGCGGCCGGGCAGTCCAGCTTCGCCGAGGCGGAGTCCTCGATCATGTCGCCCATGCTGTCCAGCTCGAGCGTCAGCTGCTCGTGCGCGGACTCGGCGCCGGCGGGCGGTGCGATCCCGGTCAGCTTCGCGGACTCGGCGCGGATCGCGGCCGCCGCGGCCGGGGCCGCCTTGGCGAAGGCCGCGCTGTCCGCCGTGTTGAGCCTGCCGAAGGCCGAGCCGATCGCCGTGTCGGCCGACGCCAGGGCCTGCGCATACTGCTCCGGGGACAGCGGGGCTGCGCCGGGCGACGCGCCGGCCGAGGAGCCGGCCCGCTTGTCGTCTCCGTCGCCGTCGCCGCTGCCGCCCAGCACCCGGACGCCTACGCAGCAGCCCAGCACGAGCACGACGGCGAGCCCGCCGCCGATCAGCGAGTTGCGCAGGGCGTTGCTCGGCTTCGCCGGCGGCCCAACAGGCGGATAGGGCTGACCCGGGAAGGGCTGCTGACCCGGGAAGGGCTGCTGACCCGGGAAGGGCTGCTGGCCCGGCGGTGGGTAGCCCGGCACCGGCTGGTCGGAGGCGGGGACGCCGGCGAAGGGCGCCGGCGGCGGGAACGGCGAGGAGACCCGGACCGTGACCGCCACGTTGCCGGCCGTCGGGGTCTGCACCACGACGACGGCGCCGTCGACGGTGCCCGGGGGCACCACCACGTTGAGCGGTCCGTGCACGGGCGACCAGACGACCTTGGTCGTGCCGGCGGCCGCCTCGGCCTGCGGGACCTCGATGATTGCGTTGCTGAAACCCGGATCCCCCGTCATGACGACGAGTATGGATCAGGCCCTCGGCCCCACGCTGCCCCCTGCCCCCCACCTGGCGGCAACGGATCGGTATCGACTGCCCGGGATCCGTGCTCGGGACGCGCTTCGGGGTGCGGCGGGCCGGTCGACGGCTTACCGTGAGGGATCGTCGACCTGGGAAGGCTGCGCCGTGCCACTGGAGGACTGGTTCCTGTCCGCGGACGAGCGTGGCAACCCGGATTCCCGGATACCCGTCTGGTGCCCCGGAAACACGATCGAGCCGCTGATTCACGGGAGCGCGTACTTCGACCGGCTCGCCACCGAGGTGGAGGCGCTCGGCGCCGGCGATCACCTGTTCTTCACCGACTGGCGCGGCGACCCCGACGAGCGGATGCGCGACGACGGGCCGACCGTCGCCGCGCTGTTCGCCTCCGCGGCCAAGCGCGGCGTCGTGGTCAAGGGCCTGCTCTGGCGCTCGCACCTGGACCGGCTGGCGTACAGCGAGGAGGAGAACCGCAGCCTCGGCGACGACGTCGCGGCCGCCGGCGGCGAGGTGCTGCTCGACCAGCGGGTCCGGCGCGGCGGCTCACACCACCAGAAGCTGGTCGTCCTGCGCCACGTCAGCGCGCCGGAGCGGGACATCGCGTTCGCCGGCGGCATCGACCTGTGCCACAGCCGGCGCGACGACGCCGACCACCGCGGCGACCCGCAGCCGATCGCGATGGCGGCCGCGTACGGCGAGCACCCGCCCTGGCACGACGTGCAGCTTGCGCTGCGCGGGCCGGTGGTCGGCGCCCTGGACCTGTCGTTCCGGGAGCGCTGGACCGATTCGGTGCCGCTGGACCAGCACGGCCCTATCGCCACGGTGCTGGACCGGCTGCGCCACGCGGACCTGCACCCCGACCCGCTGCCGCCGCAGCCGCCGGACCCGCCCGAATGCGGCCCGCACGACGTGCAGGTGATGCGCACCTACCCGGCGATGCGGCCGCCCTACGGCTTCGCCCGGCTCGGCGAGCAGAGCATCGCCCGCGGCTACACGAAGGCCATCAAACGGGCCCGCCGGCTGATCTACCTCGAGGACCAGTACCTGTGGTCGACCGAGGTCGCCCAGCTCTTCGCGACCGCGCTCAACGACAACCCGGAGCTGCACCTGATCGCGGTGGTGCCGCGGCACCCGGACGTCGACGGCCGGTTCGCGCTGCCGCCCAACCAGGTCGGGCGCGAGCAGGCCATCGAGCTGTGCCGCAGGGCCGCGCCGGACCGGGTGCACGTCTTCGACGTGGAGAACCACGCCGGCACCCCGGTCTACGTGCACGCCAAGGTCTGCGTCGTCGACGACGTCTGGGCGAGCACCGGCAGCGACAACTTCAACCGTCGTTCGTGGACCCACGACAGCGAGCTGTCCTGCGCGGTGCTGGATCGCACCCCCGACGACCGGGCCCCGGCGGATCCGGCCGGGCTCGGCGACGGCGCCCGCCGCTATGCCCGCGGGCTGCGGCTCGCGCTGCTGCGCGAGCACCTGGACCGCACCGACGACACGGACCTGCTCGATCCGGCCACGGCGGTGCGGGTGATCAACGAGGCGGCTGAGGCCGTACGGGATTGGCATGCGGGAGGGGAACGGGGACCGCGCCCACCGGGGCGGCTCGTGCCGCACCGCACGGAACGACTCCCCTGGCACCAGCGATTCTGGGCAGTGCCGGCATATCGGATGATCTACGACCCGGACGGGCGGCCGTGGCGGGCCCGCCGGGCCGGCGACTGGTAGTGCCAGGCATACCCCGCAACTAGCCGTGGACGGCTGGGAACGACCGGGCCCCGCTGGCTACCGTGGCGCCGTGACTACCGATGAAGCCCCCTGGCAGGCCCGCTACCTGCTGTCCGCCGGCCCGTGGCGCGCGCTGCTCTACGTCCTCACGACGGTTCCGTTCGCCGGTCTGACCGGTTTCGGCGTCGGCATGCTGATCCTGCCGTGGCTGGCCGCCGGGCTCCGGCTCCACGACGGCCGGATGCTGGACGGGCCACTGCTGTTCCTGATGGTCACCGCCCTGGTCATGTTCGCCGGGCTCGGCCCGCTGATCGCGATCCCCCTGGCGGCGATCGAGCGCGGCCGCCTGGGGCTTGTCGATCCGCGCCCGGTGCGCTCCGGGCACCGGCCGACCGCGCCGGACCCGGTGAGCTGGCTGCGGGTGCGCTACACCGAGGCGGCCACCTGGCGCGAGGTGCTCTACGCCGTCCTGCTGGGCCTGGTGGTCCCGGTCGTCTACGGCGGCTTCGCGCTGCTCGCGCTGATCGACGTCGGGCTCATCGTGAGCCCGCTGTTCGCGGCGACCGGCACCGACTCCTGGCAGTTCGGCGTCTTCACCGTGCACTCGACCGCGCAGGCGATCCCGCTGTCGATCCTCGGGCTGGTGATGGCCCCGGTGCTCCTGCACCTGCTCGGCCTCGTCTCGGCCGGCCAGGCGGCGACCGCCCGCGGCCTGCTCGGCGAGCGGGACGGCACCGCCCTGCACGAGGTGGCGCAGTCGCGGGCCCGGCTCGCCGACGCGTTCGAGGCCGAACGCCGCCGCATCGAACGAGACCTGCACGACGGCGCACAACACCGGCTCACCAGCCTTACGCTGCAACTCGGCATGGCGCGCCTGGACGTGCCGGAGGACTCGCCGGCGGCGGCACCGCTGGCGCAGGCGCACGACGAGGCGAAGGAGCTCATGGTGGTGCTGCGGGAGCTGATACACGGCATCCGGCCGCAGTCGCTCGCCGACCTGGGGCTGCCCGCCGCGCTGCGCGAGCTCGCCGGCCGATCGCCGCTGCCGGTGACGATCACGGTGGCCGACGGGCTCGCCCGCCCGGCGCCGCACGTCGAGGGCTGCGCCTACTTCGTGGCGTCCGAGACGCTGGCCAACGTGGTCCGGCACAGCGGGGCGACCCGCGCCGACCTGCTGCTCGCGCAGACCGCCGGCATGCTGGTGCTGGAGGTGCGCGACGACGGCCGGGGCGGCGCCGACCCGGCCGGCGGCACCGGCCTGACCGGGCTCGCCGATCGGGTAGCCGCGGTCGGCGGGCGGGTGCTGCTGGCCAGCCCCGCCGGCGGCCCCACGCTCATCCGGGCGGAGCTGCCGTGCCGGAGCTGACCCGGGTGGTGCTCGCCGAGGACGGCGTCCTGCTGCGCGAGGGCCTGGTCGGGGTGCTGTCCCGCTTCGGCTTCGAGGTGGTGGCCGCGGTCGGCGACGGCCCGGCCCTGCTGGCGGCCGCCGCGGAGCACCGGCCGGACCTGGTGATCACGGACATCCGGATGCCGCCCGGCCACACCGACGAGGGCCTGCGCGCGGCGGTCACCCTGCGCCGGCAGCGGCCCGGCCTGGCGGTGGTCGTGCTGAGCCAGTACGTGCAGGAGGAGTACGCGTCGGCCCTGCTGGACACCGGCGACGGCCTGCGGGTCGGCTACCTGCTCAAGGACCGCGTCGTCGACGTGCGGGACTTCGTGGCGGCCCTGCGCACGGTCCTGGGCGGCGGCACCGTCGTCGACCCGGAGGTGGTGCGCCGGCTGCTGCGCCGCACCCGGGACCCACTGGAGGCGCTGTCGGCCCGCGAGCGGGAGGTGCTGGCGCTGGTCGCGGAGGGCCACTCGAACTCGGCGATCGCCGCGCGGCTCTTCGTGACGGAGGCCGCAGTCGGCAAGCACGTGGGCAGCATCCTGGCGAAGCTGGGGTTGCCGCCGGCCGAGGACACCAACCGCCGCGTCCTGGCGGTCCTCGCCTATCTGCGCGGTGCGCCCTAGTCGAGGGTCCAGGTGGCGGGCGCCCAGATCGGCGCCGACTCGTCGCCGGTGAGACGCAGGCCGATCCGCCACGCCTGCATCGGCGGCCGCCCCGCCGCCTCCCAGCGGTCGACGATCTCCACGGCGCGCTCACCGTACTCGCCCGCCCGCGCTCCCCCGGCCAGCACCGAGCCGTCGGGCAGGACCGCCGCGCCGCCGGTGCCCGTCTCGTCCAGCAGCACCAGGCAGCTCTGGTCGCGCCCCCGCACCGCGGCGTGGGTGGCGCGTTCGCTCCACACCCCGGCCGCGTACCACAGGTCGCGGTAGACGAGCGAGTCCAGCGGCTCGGCCCAGCGCGGCGGCGCGAACTCGGCGACCGCGGCGAGGGTCCCGGACGGCGCCGGGGCCGGATGCGAGCGCGGATGCGCGGCGGTGAGCGGGCCGGCGGCGCTCATGAAGCCGGACGGGCAGACCACCGTCGCGGTCACCGGCCCCTCGGCGGTGCCACGGACCGCGAGGACGGGGTGGGTGCCGGCGTGCTCGACCGGTACCACGACGGGACCGGGCCGGGCCTGCTCCAGCCACTGTGGAGAGACTCCGGCGACGCCGACGGTGACGATCGCGCGGTCGAAGCGCTCGCCCGGCACGCCCGCGTAGCCGTCGCCGGCGATGACCCGTACCCCGTCGATGCCGGCGGCGGCCAGCGCGGACCGGGCCCGGTCCGCGACGTCGGCCTGCACGTCCACGCTGGTGACCTGCGTGCCGAGGACCGCGAGCAGCGCGGCGTTGTAGCCGGTGCCGGCGCCGATCTCCAGGACCCGGTCGCCGGGCCGCACGTCGAGCGCGGCCAGCATGATCGCCATGAGCGAGGGCTGGCTGGACGAGCTGACCGGCATGCCGCCGTCGACCTTGGTGATCAGCACGTCGTCGCGGTAGACGGCCTCGAGGAATCCCGCCGAGCCGGGCCGGGCCCAGGATCCGTCGCGGCGCTGGAATCCCCCGGAGACGAACGCCTCCCGTGCCACGGCGCCGAAGGCCGCGGCGAGCTCGGGCGTCAGCGGTGCGCCGTGGCGGTGGATCTCCTCCACGAGGCCCCGGCGCAATTCGCTCACCTGTCCACCGTACGGCCGCAGCGTCCGAACCGGATACGGTGACGACCGTGGACAACTCCAGGGCCGGCGCCATCCTCGGCTTCGACGTGACCGAGCCGGCCGAGCTCGTCCTGCGGATCGCCGCAGCCCGGCCGCTGGCCGAGACCCTCACGGTCACCAGCGGCGGGCGGGAGGTAGAGGCGGTGGAGCTGCCCGGCCGGCTGCACTACGTCCGGGCGCCCCGGGGCGAGCTGCGGCTGACCTACGCGGCCGAGGTCGCCGCCGGCGGCCCGGAGCCCGACGGCGTCACCGAGGTCGAGCGGATCGTCGCGCTGCGGCCGAGCCGGTACTGCCCGTCGGACCGGCTGGCCGGCTTCGCGGCCACCATGTTCGGCGGGCTGGGCGACCACACCGCCACCGTACGGGCGATCACCACCTGGGTCTTCGAGCACCTGAGCTACCAACCCGGCAGCAGCGGGCCCACCACCGACGCGGCGGACACGCTGCTCGACGGCCGCGGCGTCTGCCGGGACTACGCGCACCTCGTCGCCACCCTGTGCCGGGCGCTGAACGTGCCCGCCCGGGTCGCCGCGGTCTACGCGCCCGGACTGTCCCCCATGGACTTCCACCTGGTGGCCGAGACGGCGCTGGACGGGCGGTGGCGGGTCTGGGACGCGACCCGGCTCGCGCCCCGGCAGACCCTGATCCGCATCGCCGACGGCCGCGACGCCGCCGACACCGCGCTGGAGACGACCCTGTCCGGCCGGCTGAGCATGCCGGAGCTGACCATCACCGCGGTGGCCGGCGGCGATCTCCCGGCCGACGACCACCTCGCGCTCGTGGAGCTGCGGTAGCGGCTACCTGCGCACCCGGTAGGTCAGGTGAGTGACCCCGGTGCCCTGCACGACCAGCGGGTCCGCCAGGCGGACGGGGGTCTTCGCCAGGCCGCCGAAGAACGGGATGCCCGCGCCCAGCAGCACCGGCACCAGCGACACCACGATCTCGTCCAGCACGCCGGCGTCGAGGTACTGCTGTGTCAGCGTCGGCGTCGAGACCGCGACGATCCGGTCGCCGGCGACCCGCTTGGCGGCCTCGAGGGCGCGCAGCGCGTCGTCGTAGAACGTCGTCGTCGAGTCGGCGCGCGGCCAGCCCTCCGGGACCGAGTGGCTGACCACGAAGATCGGCGCGCCGACCGGATGGGTGCCGCCCCAGCCCTGCGTCTGGTCGAAGTTGCGCCGGCCGGTGAGCAGCGCGCCGACCGCTCCGGAGAACGCCGGCCGCAGGTGCTCGGCGCTCGCCTCGGACACCTTGAAGGTGAGGCGCCCGTCGACCGTGGGGACCTCCACGGTCCCGTTGCCGTACCAGCCGAACAGCTCGTCGACCTCGCCGTGCGGGTTCCCGATGTATCCGTCCAGCGACATCGACATCTCCGCGACCACCTTGGCCATGATCATCAACTCCTTCTCTGAGGTTGCCTTCACCCTCTGGTCGGAGCCGCCGCGGCGTTCTCTACGTCACCGTCTCGTACCGGGCCCGCAGAACCGCGACGTCGGGGCGGCCGATCAGGCGCAGCCGGGCCATGCCGCCGTCCGGGAAGATGTCCAGGCGCGCGTGGGTCGCCGCCGGCACCACCGACACCGGGAAGCGGTGCCGGGTGTCCGGCGAGAGCCGGACCTGCGGCAGCAGGTCGAACCAGTCGCTCGGGTCGTCGAGCAGCCCGGTGCGCGCGTCGATGCCGCGCAGCGTGGCGCTGCCGGGCGCGTTGCCCTTGAAGTGGCTGGTGTCCAGGTCGGCCAGCTCGATCACCGAGGGCACGGCGAGCTGCACGAGCACCCAGTCGTTGCCGTCGTCGCGGCGCCGTGACGTCTCCCAGCCGTCGCCCATGGAGCCGGCCAGGCCGGGCATGATGATGTTCTGCGGGTGGCCGTAGAACATGTTGCTGCAGCCCGCGATCCGGCCGCCGTACTCGGCCGCGGCCACGTCGAAGACGCTCGGCAGCAGCCCCGGATCCGGCACGACCTCGCCGTGCACCCGCAGCCGGGCCACCCCGCCGTCCGGATAGATGTTGAGCCGCACGTGGGTGAACCGCTGGCTGGAGTCGACGTGGAAGAGGTTGCGGCTGTCGCCGGACAGCGGCGAGCGGGGCACCAGCGGCACCCAGCTCGCCTCGGCCAGCTGGATCGGGTCCGGATAGCCCTCGAGCGCGCAGCCGTCGACCGAGGCGTGCGGCGGGAAGTTGCCGGTGAAGAACGCCGTGTCGATGTCGACGCCGTGCACGATGCCGGGCGCGCCGAGCCGGATGATCGCCGTGTCGTAGCCGGGCTGGCGCCGGCGGCGGGTCTCCCAGCCGTCGTACACCTGGCCCTTCTGCCCGAAGGTCCTCGGCGCGAATTCCGGCGCGGCCGGCTCGACCAGGTGATCGGCGGCGGCGAACAACTCGTCGTTGGCGAACACCACCCCGCCGCCGAAGACGCGCGACGCCAGGTCGGGCAGGCGCGTGAACTCTTCCATCAGATCTCCCGGGTCAGTAGGACGCCGCGCGGCGCGTCGCCGGTCACGGCCCGTCCGCGCAGCCAGGTCGTGCGCACCACGCCCGTCAGGACCTTTCCCGCGTACGGCGTGACGGGGTTGCGGTGGTGCAGTTGGGCGGGGTCGACGGTGAAGCTCGCCTCGGGGTCGAAGGCGACCAGGTCGGCGTCGGCGCCGACGGCGATCCGCCCCTTGCGCAGCAGGCCGACCAGGTCGGCGGGGCGCCGGGCCATCCAGCTCACCACGTCGGCGAGGGTGTGCCCGCGCGCCCGCGCCGCCGTCCAGATCACCGGCAGGCCGAGCTGCACCGAGGCGATGCCGCCCCAGGCCGCCGCGAAGTCACCGGTGTCCCGGCGCTTGAGCTCGGGCGTGCAGGGCGAGTGGTCGCTGACGACGCAGGTGATGAGGCCGCCGGCGAGCGCGGCCCAGAGCCGGTCGGCGTTGGCGCCGTCGCGGATCGGCGGGCAGCACTTGAACTCGGTCCCGCCGCACGGGATCTCCTCGGCGGACAGGGTCAGGTAGTGCGGGCAGGTCTCGGCGGTGATCCGCACGCCGTCCGCCCGGGCCGCCTCGATCAGCGGCAGCGCGCCCGCCGCGGACAGGTGCAGGATGTGCACGCGGGCGCCGGCCGCGCGGGCGACCTCGATCGCGGTCGCCACGGCCGCGTGCTCGGAGTCGGGCGGCCGGGAGGCGAGGAAATCCGCGTACGCCGGGGAGGACACGGCGGCGTGCAGCCGGTCGGGGTCCTCGGCGTGCACCACGAACTGCGCGTCGACCGCCGCGAGCGCCTCGCCCAGCTGGTCGGGGCTCAGCGGCGGAAACTCGGGCACGCCGGAGTCCGCGAGGAACGCCTTGAAGCCGTACACGCCGGCGGCGTGCAGGGCGGGCAGCGCGGCGGCGTTGCCGGGGATCGCGCCGCCCCAGAAGCCGACGTCGACGTGGATCTTGCCGCGCGCGGCGTCCTGTTTGACCGCCAGCGCGGCGACGTCGACGGTCGGCGGCAGGCTGTTGAGCGGCATGTCCACGATGGCGGTGACCCCGCCCGCGGCCGCCGCCCGGGTGGCCGTCTCGAAGCCCTCCCACTCGGTGCGGCCGGGCTCGTTGACGTGCACGTGCGTGTCGACCAGCCCGGGCAGCAGGGCCAGGTCGCCCAGGTCCACGTCCTCGGCGGCCTCGAGCGCCGCGCCGTGCTCGTCGACGGCGACGATCCGGCCCGCGCTGATCGAGACCGCGGCGGGGTGTTCGCCGCCCGCGGTGACGACGCGGCGGGACCGCAGCACGAGATCGACCATGGGCCGAGCCTAGCCGCCGGGCGTCGCCCGCCGGCCGGGTCAGGCAAAGCCGCCCCGCCCCCGCCGGCCGGTGCCCGCTCAGCGGAAGGCGGACAGCTCGTCGCGGGTGAAGCCCACGTCATCGAGCGCGCCGCAGTCCAGGCCGCGGAGCAGGAAGCCGGCCAGCGCCCGGGCCGTGGCCGGCTCGTCCAGGATGCCGCCCGACTGGCGGTCCAGATAGCGGCGCAGGCGCATCGCGGCCGCGTCCGCCCCGTCGGCGAAGAACGCGTAGGTGGCCGCGAACCGGGTCGGCAGCTGCGCCGGGTGCAGGTCCCAGCCCTGGTAGAAGCCGCGCTCCAGGGACCGGCGGACGAGCCGGTGGTGCAGCGCCCAGGCGTCGTGCACGGCCACGTCCGTGCCGACCGGCAGGATGTTGGTCGAGCCGTCGCAGAGCCGCACCCCGGTGCCGGCCGCGGCGGCCTGGATGACCGCCTTGGCGTAGTCGGCGACCGGGTGGTCCATCGCCTGGTAGGCCGCCGCCACCCCGGCCGCCGCGCTGTAGTCGTACGTGCCGTAGTGCAGGCCGGTGCAGCGGCCCTCGGCCGCCGTGATGAGCCGGGCCACCGTGGCCGTGCCGTCCGCACCCAGCACCGCCGACGGCAGCTCGATCTGGATCTCGAACCGCATCGTGCCGGCCGCCAGCCCGTACGCGCGTTCCATCCGCTCGCAGAGCGAGACCATCGCCTCGACCTGATCCGGGCCGCTGACCTTGGGCAGCGTGACGATGAACGGCTCGGACCAGAGCGACAGGAACAGGTCGAGGGTGCGCAGCGCGCGGCGCCGGGTCGCGGCCTCCAGCGACTTGATCCGGATGCCCAGGAACGGCGGCCGGGCGCCGTCGGCGAGCACGGCGACGGCCGCCTTGACCGCGGCGTCCTCCTGGTCGTCGTCGCGGACGCCGTAGCCGTCCTCGAAGTCGATGCGCAGGTCCTCGATCGGCTCGGCGACGAGCTTGGCCCGGACCCGGTCGGCGAGCGCGGCCGGGAACGGCAGCGGCGGGTGCTCGTCCAGCGCCGCCAGCGCGGTGCCGCCCCAGTCCCGGAAGCCGCCGATGCGGTCGGCCGGGATGTAGACGGTGTGCACCGGCTGGCGGCCGGGGCGCTCCCCCGGATAGCGCGCCGCGAGGAACGCGTCGTGGACGGCGAGCCGGCCGTCGAGCGCCGCGTAGTCCTCGTCGCTGAGCCGCATCGTCAGTCGATCGAGTCGTAGGCGGCCGTCGTGAGGAAGTCCGCGAAGTCGTCGGCCAGCGCCACCCGCTCGAACAGCTTGCGGGCGTCGTCGAAGCGGCTGCCCGCCCACGCCTGGTCGCCGAGCGCGTCACGGATCTTGGCGAGCTCCTCGTCCTCGATCCGCCCGACCAGGTCCGCGGTGATCGCGGTGCCGTCGTCGAGGCGCACCCCGTTGTGGATCCACTGCCAGACCTGGGAGCGGGAGATCTCCGCGGTGGCCGCGTCCTCCATCAGGTTGAAGATGGCGACCGCGCCGTTGCCGCGCAGCCAGGCCTCCAGGTATTGCAGTGCCACCGAGACGTTGCTCCGCAGGCCGGCCTCGGTCACCGCGCCGCCGGTGGCGGCCACGTCGAGCAGGTGCGCGGCATCGACGGTCACGTCGTCGCGCCGGCGGTCGAGCTGGTTGGGCCGGTCGCCCAGCACCCGGTCGAAGATCTCCCGGCAGACCGGCACCAGGTCGGGGTGGGCGACCCAGGAGCCGTCGAAGCCGTCGCCGGCCTCCCGCTCCTTGTCCTCCCGGACCTTGGCGAGGGCCACCTCGTTGACCGCGGGGTCGCGCCGGCTCGGGATGAACGCCGCCATCCCGCCCATCGCGAAGGCGCCGCGCCGGTGGCAGGTCGAGACGAGCAGCTCCGTGTAGGCCCGCATGAACGGCGCCGTCATCGTCACCGCGGCCCGGTCGGGCAGCACCATCGCCGGATTGTCGCGGAAGTACTTGATGATGCTGAACAGGTAGTCCCAGCGGCCCGCGTTGAGCCCCGCGAGGTGCGGACGCAGGCTGTAGATGATCTCGTCCATCTCGAACGCGGCCGGAATCGTCTCGATGAGCACGGTGGCCCGGATGGTGCCGACCGGGATGCCGAGCGCCTCCTGCGCGTAGGTGAAGACGTCGTTCCAGAGCGCGGCCTCGCGGTGCGACTCCATCTTGGGCAGGTAGAAGTACGGCCCGCTGCCGCGGCTGATCAGCTCGGCGGCGTTGTGGAAGAAGTAGAGCCCGAAGTCGACAAGCGCGCCGACGGCGGACTCGCCGTCGACCGGCAGGTGCCGCTCGTCGAGGTGCCAGCCGCGCGGGCGCATCACGATCGTCGGGTACGGCCCGTCGCCCAGCTCGTAGGTCTTGGCGGGCGTCCGCAGGGTGATGGTGCGCCGGATCGCGTCGTAGAGGTTCTGCTGGCCGTCCACCACGTTGGCCCAGTGCGGGGTGTTGGCGTCCTCGAGGTCGGCGAGCCACACCTTGGCGCCGGAGTTGAGCGCGTTGATGGTCATCTTGCGCTCGGTCGGACCGGTGATCTCCACCCGCCGGTCCGTGAGGTCGGCCGGCGCGGCGGGCACCGTCCAGTCGCCCGCCCGGATGTCGGCCGTCTCGGGCAGGAACCCGAGCGTGCCGCCGGCGGCGATCTCGGCACGGCGTGCGGCACGGGCGGCAAGCAGCTCGTTGCGGCGCGGCCGGAATCGCCGGTTCAGATCGGCGACGAACGCCACGGCCTCGTCGGACAGAATTTCGGTCACGGTCTGCGACTCCCCTCGAAACGCGAATCTCCGGTTACCGTATCGGTCCCAGGGCGTTCCGCACCTTACGGACTTTCACTATCCTTTTGCGGTGGGAAAGTTACGCGGTTCTTCCCGCCGCCGGCGCTGTGTAAACGATCACAGATACCACTCCGCCACGGCGGGCGGCGCGTCGTCGCTGGTCACCGTGCCCTCGATCAGGCCGTACGGCCGGTCGCCGGCGATGAACACCTCGTTGGGATTCTCCAGGTCGAACGGCGACAGATCGACGAGGTAATGATGCTTGTTGGGCAGCGCGAGCCGGATCTCGGCGATCTCGGTCCGGCTTTTCAGGACCCGTGAGCCCATGGCGTACAGGGTCTGCTGCAACGAGTAGCTGTAGGTGTTGACGAAGGCGTTGACCATCGCGTCCTTCGCGCCCTCGAACGATTCGTCCCAGTCACCGGCGGCCGACCGGTGCCGCCAGCGGGCCTCGACCTCGGTGGCCAGGATCCGCTCGGTCGTCTCGGGCAGCGTCGTGTAGCGGTCGCGGGGGAAACCGTGGAACTCCGAGGCGGTCGAGTTGAGCAGCACCAGGTCCTTCAGCCCGGACACCACCTGCTCCCCGGCCGGCGAGACGTGGACCGTCGCCGTGCGGACGAAGTCGCCCGCCCGCCGGAACGAGTGCGGGCCCAGCCGCTCCCAGCCGAACGACTCGATGCCCACCACCGCGCCGGAGACCTGCGGCTGCGTCGCGACGAAGTGCCGGGCCAGCAGCAGCCCGAACGCCTCGGGCGAGGCGACGCCGTGCTCGCGGGCGAACGCGTACACGGTGTTCTTCATCGTGTCGGTGGGCAGCACGCCGGAGTTGTCGCCGGTCAGGTGGGTCGCCGCGAGATCGCCGGACAGCGCGACGCTCACGTTCAGGTCGAGCAGCCCATGGGTGTCGCCGGCCCGGGTGACGCGCACCAGGCGCGTCTCCGCCTTGCCGTAACGGTTGCTGCCCAGCACGATCGCCACGCCCGTCAACTCCCTCGATAGGTGGTGTAGCCGTAGCGGCTCAGCAGCAGCGGCACGTGGTAGTGCCGCTCCGGGTCGTGCACGTGGAACGCGACGGTGATCTCCGGGAAGAACGCCTCACCGCCCAGATAGGGCTCCACATAGAAGACGAGCCGGTAGCCGCCCGCCTGCCAGTCGTGCATGGGCACCTGGTGCCGCAGCCGGCCGTCGTCGTCGGTGCGGCCCTCGGCGATCAGCCGCCAGCCGTCCGAGTCGCGCCGCTCCAGCCGCACGTAGACGTCGCGGGCGGGGTCGCCGGTCACCGTGTCCAGGATGTGGGTGGAGATCTTGGCGTGGAACCGCGCCGCCGTGCCGTCAGCCGAGGGCATCCAGCAGCCTCTCCAGTCGCAGCAGAGCGATCTTGCGTAGCTCGCCGGCGACGACGGCCCGCTCGGTCTGCTCGTCGTTGCCGATCCGGGCCCGCGCCTCCGCCAGGATCTCCTCCTGCGACCGCCCGCTCGCGAAGATCAGGAAGACGTGCCCGAACCTGTCCTCATAGGCGTGATTCGCGGCGGTCAAGGCGGCCGTGGTCTCGGCGTCCGCGCTGCTCGCGGCCGCCGACTGCTCCCGCCGCGACCACGCCGCCTCCATCGAGTCGCCCCGCGCCCGCTCCCCGATCCGCGGATGCGCGGACAGGCCAAGCAGGACGTCATCCCAGCTCAGGGCGCGTGCGGCCGCGTCGGCCGCGGCCAGGACGGCCGCCCTTGACGGGTACGGGCGCCGCGCCGTCACCGCGCGGCCCCAGGCGGGCGCGGCGCACACGGCGAGCAGGTCCGCCTCGAGCTTCTCGGCGGGCAGGGAGTTGAGAACGTCGATCCGGTCCACCGCTCACCCCCAGTTTCCGAACGGTCAGTCAAGCAGCCCGGCATCCGATCTTGCACTGCTTTCCCCGCAAATTAACACGCCCGGCCCGTGCCGCCGGCCGGTCCGCCCGGGTGCGCGAGACTTGTCCGGTGCTGATCGCCACGCAAGCCCTGCCCGACCTGCCGATCCGGGCCGTGCTGCCGGCGGTCGGCGCCGTCCTCGCCGAGGCGGGCGCGGCGGTGCTGGTCGCGCCGCCCGGCACCGGCAAGACGACCCTGGTCCCGCTGGCCCTGGCCGGGCCCGAGGGCGCCGGCCGGGTCGTGGTGGCCGAGCCCCGCCGGGTCGCGGCCCGGGCGGCGGCCCGCCGCATGGCGGCCCTGCTGGGCGAGCAGGTCGGCGACCGGGTCGGCTACACCGTCCGCGGCGACCGCCGGGTCGGCGCCGGGACCCGCGTCGAGGTGGTGACGACCGGCGTCCTGGTACGCCGCCTGCAGCGCGACCCGGAGCTGGCCGGAACCGCGGTCGTGATCCTGGACGAGTGCCACGAGCGCCACCTCGACACCGACCTCGCCCTGGCCTTCCTGATCGAGGTCCGCGCGGCCCTGCGCCCGGACCTGCGGGTCCTGGCGACCTCGGCGACGGCCGAGTCCCACCGCCTGTCCGAGATCCTGGGCGGCGCCCCGGTCATCGAGGCGAAGGCGGCCCTGCACCCGGTGGAGGTCCACTGGTGCCCGCCGCCGCAGCCGGTCGCGCCCCCGCACGGCCTGCGGGTCGACCCGAAGCTCCTCGACCACGTGGCGGCCACCGTGCGCCGGGCCCTCGCCGACGGCGACGGCGACGTGCTGGCCTTCCTGCCGGGCGCCCGGGAGATCGAGACGGTCGCGTCCCGGCTGCGCGGCGGCGACGCCGAGGTGGTGGCCCTGCACGGCAGGCTGCCGGGCGCCGCGCAGGACGCCGCGCTGCGCCCCAGCCCGGTACGCCGGGTGGTGCTGGCCACCGCGGTCGCGGAGAGCAGCCTGACCGTGCCCGGCGTCCGCGCCGTCGTCGACGCGGGCCTGAGCCGGGTGCCCCGGATGGACCACGGCCGGGGCCTCGGCACCCTCGTCACGGTCGGGGTCTCGCGCGCCTCGGCGACGCAGCGGGCCGGACGGGCGGGCCGGGAGGCGCCGGGCCGGGTCTACCGCTGCTGGTCGCAGGCCCAGCACGACCGGCTGCCGGCGCAGCCCGAGCCGGAGGTGGCGGCCGCCGACCTGACCGGCTTCGCGCTGGACCTGGCGCTGTGGGGTCACCCCGACGGCAGCGGCCTCAGCCTGCCGGACCCGCCGCCGGCCGGCGCGATGCATCAGCCAGTATCCGGCAAACTACACGCCCTCGGGGCTGGTCATGTAGTAGGTCACCCGACCGCCGGGCGTGAGGTCGTGGTCGAC